>NZ_JAAAPJ010000022.1 GCF_009909145.1 Corallococcus silvisoli | reverse complement strand
ATCTTCACGGAGTCATCATGGCGCGGGCATGAATGGCTCATCCCCCGTCCCTTCCCGCCACGGGGCGCCCCGTGAAAAAGGGGCATCAGCGCCAGAGGTTGGTGCGCGCCAGCTCCAGCACCTCGGTGGTGCGGCCGTTGAGCAGGGCCTTGATGCCGAAGAGGGTGAAGCCCGCGGCCATCGACGCGGTGATCTTCGGCGGCATCACCAGCTCCGCCTTGCTGACGACCGCGTCCACCAGCACGGGGCCGGGTGTCGCGAGCGCCAGCTGCACCGCCTCGTCGACGGAGCCCGGGTCCTCCACGCGCAGGCCCTTGATGCCCACGGCCTCCGCCAGGGCGGCGAAGTTGGGGTTGCGGAGCGCCGTGCCCACGTCGAGCATGCCTGCCACCTGCTGCTCCATCGCCACGAAGCCCAGGGAGCTGTTGTTGAAGACCACGACCTTGATGGGCAGCCCCAGCTGCACGAGGCTGATGAAGTCCCCCATCAACATCGTGAAGCCGCCGTCTCCGGAGAAGGCCACGACCTGGCGGTCCGGGAACGCCTTCTGCGCGCCAATGGCCTGCGCCAGCGCGCTGGCCATGGAGCCATGGTTGAACGAGCCCAGCAGCCGCCTTCGTCCGCGCATGGTCGCGTAGCGCGCGGCCCACACCGTGGGCAGGCCCACGTCGCAGGTGAAGATGGCGTCGTCCGACGCCTGGAGGTCGAACGCCCGCGCCACCTGCGGCGGATAGATGGGCTTCCTGCCCACCGTCCCCACCCCCAGCGCGTCCAGCTCGTCTCGCGTCTTGCGGTAGTGCGCGAGCGCGCGCTCCAGGTGCTTCGTGTCGCGCTTCGCCTCGATGCGGGGCAACAGCGCCTGGACCGTGGCGGACACGCTGCCCACCACGCCCACGTCCACCCGGGTGCGCTTGCCGATGTTCTCCGCGCGCACATCCACCTGGATGATGCGGGTGTCCGCGCTGTCTGGATAGAACTGCCGGTAGGGGAAGTCCGTGCCCAGCATCAGGAGCACGTCGCAGTCGATCATCGCCCAGTACCCGGACGCGTAGCCGATGAGGCCCGTGAGCCCCACGAAGTGGGGGTTCTCCTTCTCGACGTACTCCTTGCCCCGGAGCGCGGAGACGACAGGCGCCTGGAGCTTCCGCGCCAGCTCCACCACCTGCGGCCCCGCGCCCTCGCAACCCGCGCCGCACAGGAGCGTCACGCGCGCCCCGCGGTTGAGCAGCGCGGCCATCTGCTCCACCTGCGCGGGAGCGGGCATCACCTGGGAGAGGGTGCCGCGCAGGGACTCCGGCGTGGGGGCCCTCGCCTCTTCCGTCTTCTGCGTGGCGACATCGCCGGGGAGCACCACCACCGCCACGCCGCCCTTCCCCACCGCGTTGCGGACGGCGATCTCCGCCGTGCGCTGCATCTGGTGGGGGGCGGAGACCAGCTCGCAGTAGTGGCTGCACTCCTTGAAGAGCACCTCCGGATGCGTCTCCTGGAAGTAGCCGGTGCCCAGCTCCACGGAGGGGATCTGCGCGGCGATGGCCAGCACCGGCACGCGGCTGCGGTGACAGTCATACAGCCCGTTGATGAGGTGCAGGTTTCCAGGGCCGCAGCTCCCCGCGCACACGGCGAGCCGGCCGGTGAGGTGCGCCTCCGCGCCAGCCGCGAAGGCGGCGGCCTCCTCGTTGCGCATGGCGACCCATTCGATGTCCCCGCGCTTGCGCAGCGCTTCCGTGAGGGCGTTCAGGCTGTCGCCCACCACCCCATAGATGCGCTTCACCCCCGCGAGCGCGAGGACCTCCGCGAACTGGTCCGCCACCGTCTTCTTCATCGTCCACCCCTCGCCTGGGCCGGTGCTCCCCGGGCGAAGATGTGCACCGCGTCGCCCCTCCGCGACGGGACGGACACGCCAGCCTGCCGCCAGGCTGGCTGCCCGGCGAGGGAAGGACGGTCATTCGCCGCGACCTGCCCACCGTTCGCCGCGCCGTTCGCGTCGCTGGCGGCATGCCCCCGGAGGCGCGGCCTCGCCCGCGACATCCTGGCGTCATGCGAAGAACCCTCCTGCTGTCCGCCGTCGCCGTCCTCCTGTTGTTCACCCTGCCCACCTCCGCTGGAGAGGAGCCAGGACGCACCCGCGTCCGCGCCGCCGCCGAGGCCATGGGCGGTGAAGCCCGGCTCCGCGCGCTCGCGAGCCTCCGCGTGCAGGGCATTGGCCACTGGAACCTGCTGGAGCAGTCCGAACGGCCCACGCCGCCCTTCCTGGTGATGTACGAGCAGTTCGACGAGGTGCGCGACCTGCGCAAGGGCCGCCTGCACCAGAAGACGGAGGGCCGCGGCGCGGTGCTGGACCCCTGGAAGGCCATGACGGTGCGGCTGTCCGACGGCGTGGTGGCCGCGGAGGTCGAGGGCAAATGGAGGCCCCTGGGCAACGCGCAGCTCCAGGACCTCCAGGAGCGGCTGGCCTTGGCGCCGGAGCACGTGCTGCTCGCGGCCCTGGACGCGAAGGACCTGCGCGCACAACCGGACACGGTGCTCCAGGAGGTGCCCCACCACGTCGTCGCCTTCCACCTGGGGCGCGCGAGCGTGCGCCTGTTCCTCAACGCCCACACGGGCCTGCCCACGGCGGTGGAGACGGTGGACGCGCACCCGGAGGATCTGTTCTGGAGCGCCTGGGGAGACGTGCGCACCGTGCTGTCCTTCCAGTCGTGGACGCTGGAGCCGGGCGGCCTGCGCTATCCGCGCCACTGGGAGTGGGCCCGCAACGGCCAGCCCCACCACTCCGTGACGGTGACGGCGGTGACGGTGGATCCGCCGCTCAGGGACGAGGACTTCACCGTGCCGGACGACGTGAAGCAGGGCTTCGAGGCACGCCGCGCGAGGAAGCTGGAGGACATGCCCGTCACCCGTGCGGAGACTCCGCCGGTGGAGGTGTCGTCCGGCGTGGTGCAGCTCCCGGGCGCGTGGAACGTGACGCTGGTGGCGCAGGATGACGGCGTGGTGGTGGTGGAAGGGCCCATCTCCTCGGGCTATTCGGCGCAAGTGCTGGACGAGGCCGCGAAGCGCTTCCCGGGCCTGAAGGTGAAGGCCGTGGTGTCCACCAGTGATGCGTGGCCCCACGTCGGCGGGCTGCGGGAGTACGTGGCACGCGGCATCCCGGTGTACGCGCTGGACCTCAACCGCGCGCTGGTGGAGCGGCTGGTCGCGTCGCCGCGCACCCTGCTGCCGGATGCGCTCGCCCGGGCGCCCCGCGCCGCGAAGCTCCAGACCGTGAGCGCGCGGCGGGTGCTGGGCAGCGGAAGGAACGCGCTGGTGCTGCTCCCGGCGCGCACGGAGACGGGAGAGCGGATGCTGTTCGTGTGGCTGCCGGAGCCTCGCCTGCTCTACACCTCCGACCTGGTGCAGCCTCAGCCGGACGGCACGTTCTTCAACGTGCAGCAGGTGGATGAAACGGTGGAGGTGGCCGGGCGCGAGAAGCTCCCCGTGGCCCGCGTGTTCGGCATGCACCTGAAGCCCACCGACTGGAGCGCGCTCACCACCGCCGTGGACAAGGCCCGCGCGCCCTGAGCGCGCGCTACCGGGCCCGGCCCAACCGCCGCTCCAGGTGCTCCCGGCGGCTGCGGCTCACACGCAGCCGCTGGCCGTTCGCCAGCACCACCACCTGCTCCGTGGGCGAGGGCCGGTGCACCTCCTGGATGCACCCCACGTTCACGATGGCGGAGCGGTGGATGCGCACGAAGCGCTCCGGGTCCAACCGCGCCTCCAGCGCCGCCAGGCTCTCCCGCAGCACGTGGGCCCTGCCGTTCACGTGCAGCGTGACGCAGTAGTCGTCCGCTTCGATCCACTCGATGTCCGCGACGGGGACGAGCACGGAGCGCATGCCCACGCGCACCAGCAGCCGGTCCACGGGAGGCTCCGTGGGCTTGGGCACGGGGGCCGTGTCCGCCAGCAGGTCCGCCAGCCGTCGTCCCAGCTCCGCGGCCTCGCCCGCGCGCAGCCGCTGCCGGGCCCGGGACAGGGCCTCATCGAAGCGCGCATCGTCGAAGGGCTTCACCAGATAGTCCACCGCATGCACGGTGAAGGCCTTCACGGCGAAGGTGTCGAACGCGGTGACGAAGATGACGGCGGGCATGTGCTCGGCGCCCACCTCGCGCAGCACGCCGAAGCCGTCCAGCTCCGGCATCTGCACGTCGAGCAGCACCAGGTGGGGCCGCTGGGCGCGCAGGGCGGCCACCGCCTCGCGGCCGTCGCGGCACTCGCCGCACACCACGACATCCGGGTGGCGGGCCAGGGCCTGCCGCAGTCCCCGGCGGGCCAAGGGCTCGTCATCCACCAGCAGCACCCGCAGCTCAGCCATGCGCGACCCCGGCGGAGTCCGGCGAGCAACGCCACGGCAACAGGACGGTGGCCACGGTGCCCACGCCCTCCGGACCGCGGATGCGCAGGTGCCCCGCGTCACCGTAGAGCTGCGACAGCCGCGCGCGCGTGTTCGACAGGCCGATGCCCTGGCAGGCCTCCAGGTCGAACTCCCGGGGGAGCCCCGGCCCGTCGTCGCCCACCGTCAGCTCCAGCGCGTCGCCAAGTCGCCGCGCGCCGATGCGCAGCACCCCGGCCGCGGAGCGCATGCCGATGCCGTGGCGGAGGGCGTTCTCCGCGAGCGGCTGGAGCACGAGGTGCGGCACGGAGGCCTCCAGCACGTCCGGGTCCACGGCCCACTCCACGCGCAGCCGGTCCGCGAAGCGCAGCCGCTGGAGCTCCAGGTAGCGCGACAGCACCGCCACCTCGTCGCGCAGGGGCACCTCCTGCGTGGCGCCCTTCTGGAGCAGCTGGCGGAGCAGGTCGCTCAACAGCACCAGCATGCGGGCGGCCTCCTGTGTCTCGCGCTCGCGCACCAGCACGACGATGGCGTTGAGCGTGTTGAAGAGGAAGTGCGGGTGAAGCTGCGACTGGAGCGCGAGCAGCCGGGACTCGGCCAGCTGCACCGCGAGCGCCGCCGCTTGACGCTCGCTGTCCCGCGCCCGGCGAGCGGACTGGTTGGCGGAGGCCACCGCCAGCACCGTCGCGTAGGCCATGCCCATCATCGGCAGCCAACCCCACCACGCGCGCAGCCAGCGCGCGGCCCACGTCACGGACTCCCGTCCAGGCATGGGAGGCATGAACCCGGCCGTCGTCGTCGCGTACACGCCAGCGAAGAGGGCCCCCATGCCCAGACACGCCAGCAGATGCACGACGACCGGGCGGACCCGGGGCGGATTCAGGCGCTCGCGCAGCGCGAGCCGGGTGAGCCACGGCGTGAGGGGCAGCCACACGTACCAGGCGGGCATCTGCGCGGCGAGCACGCGCCACGGCGCGGGTGCCTGCGGCATGTCGCGGCTGAACGAGTATGTCTCCAGGGCGGAGAAGAGCGCGGGTGCCGACCAGACAGCGGCCCGCTTCGCCCAGCTCCGCCACGTGCTTCCAGCTGCGTCTTCCACGAAGGCCACGAGGCCGCGAGTCTACCGGGAGGCGCGGAGGACTTCACGGCCTCCGCGCCCGCTCGCTCCCCTGCCTTCAGTCCCGCAAAAGCAGGGTGAACTTCTTGCCCGGGTGCGACCTGGAAGGCGGTTCATCCCAGCGGATGGCGTCGCCCCGGCACTCATAGGACGTGTAGCACTGGAAGCGCATGCCGCCCTCGGAGCACGCGATGTTCGTCACGGCGTCGGCATGAAGCCTCGCGGCTTCGCCCTTCAGCATCTCCTGGAGGGCCGCGGGCGAGTAGTTGGTCCGGTAGATGCCGCTGGTGCAGGAGGAGGCTTCAACCTCACCCAGGAACGTGAACCTCCGTCCGGACAGGTCCTCCGCCTTGATGAGGGTGATGTTCGCCGCGCGACGCCGCAGCTCTGGATCCCTCAGCGCCATCGAACGCATACAGCCCTGCCCCAGCGCCAGGACCGCGAAAAGCACCACTCCACGAAGATGCATGGCCATGCTCCTCCCGGGCCCCCTTTATCCCCGCCCCGGCCATGCGGAAAAACAACCCTTCCCCGCGCAACCATCCGAGGCAGAAGACCCTCAGACACTGGCGGGCCCGTTGAAGATGGCCTACCCCGCCGCGCGCACCAATCGCAGCACCACCGCGAAGTGCAGGCCCGCGCCCACCAGCGTCATCGCGTGAAAGACCTCGTGGTAGCCGAAGACGCCGGGCCGGGGGTTCGGCCGCTTGAAGGCATACGCCAGCGCGCCCAGCGTGTACGCGAGACCGCCAGCGATGATGAGCAGGCTGGCTGCGTTGCCCACCGCGCGGAAGACGTCGCCGAAGTACGGCATCATCGTCCACCCCACGGCGATCGCCAGCGCCGCCGTCACCCACTTGGGCGCCCCCACCCAGAACAGCGATTGCAGGATGCCCACCAGCGCCCCCGCGTAGAGCCAGGCCATCAGCGGGTTGCCCACCTCTGGCGGCAGGCCCAGCATGATGACCGGCGTATAGGTCCCCGCGATGAGCAGGAAGATGGCCGCGTGGTCCGCCCGGCGCATCCACGCCCGCGCCCCCGGCGACCAGTTCACCCGGTGGTACGTCGCGCTGATGGTGAACAGCGACACCAGGCTCAACGCGTACAGCGCGGACGCCAGCGCCGTGCGCGGCGTGGGCGCCATCGCCACCAGCACCACCCCCGCCCCCACCGCGAACGCCGCCGCCCACTGGTGCAGCACGCCCCGCAGCCTCGGCTTGTCCGCGCCCATGACCGCCGCCGCCGTCATCCCTTCACCGCGTTGGACTCGACACCCTGCGAAACGAGGCATTTCATGACGGTGACGGCTCCGCGCCTTCCCTACGGGATGGTAGGTTTCGGTCAGGTAAGTTACTATTGAGTAGGTTCGAGGTCAACTTGGTGAAGAAGAAGCAGCGGCTGACAGGCGCGGAGCGCCGGGTCCAGTTGATGGAGATCGGGCGGGCGGTGTTCGCCGCCAAGGGCTACGAGGCCACTTCGATTGAAGAGGTCGCCCAGAAGGCGGGCGTGTCGAAGCCCATCGTCTACGAGCACTTCGGCGCGAAGGAGGGGCTGTACGCGGCCATCGTGGATCGGGAGATGGACGACCTGGTGGCGCGGGTGTCGGCGCCCATCGCGCAGGGCTCGCCCCGGCAGCGCTTCGAGGAGGCGGTGCTGGCGTTCATGTCGTACGTGAAGGAGGAGCCGGCGGGCTTCGCGGTGCTGACGCGTGACTCGCCCACGGCGGCGGCGCGGCGGGGGCTGACGCGCGTCATCGACGACCTGGCCCAGCGCGTGGGCGACGTGTTCCGCAGCGAGTTCGAGCGGGCCGGCTATTCCTCCAAGGTCGCGCCCATCTACGCGAACGCGCTCGTCGGCATGGTGACGCAGGTGGGGCACTGGTGGGCCGCGGACGGAAAGTCCTTCTCCACGGAGAACGTCGCGCGCCATGTCGCGGCGCTCGGATGGATGGGATTGCGGCACCTGCCCAAGGACCCCGCCGCGCCGGGCGCGAAGCGAGAGCCGAAGCGCAAGGGCTGACAGGCCGGCTCGGCCAAAGGGCGCGCGTCCTGCCGAGTCGAGCCCGGACATCGCCGCCCCGAGGGCGCCGCTGAGTTCGACGACACCCTCCGGATCCTCGTCGTGACGTAGACGCAGGTGCGTCCCGCCAGCGCGCAGGTCCCGGAGCGCGCTGTTCCAGCAGTTGGCGGTGCTATCGAGGACATCATCGCGCTCCTCGGCTTCCTCTTCGCGTGGGATGACCTCCTCGCCACCCAGCGAGCGCTGGAAGAGATGACACAAGACATGCTCCAGCCGGCTGAAGGGTTCGGAAGACGCCAGCGCCTCGTTCTTCAACCAGCCCATCGCGAACTGGACTTCATCCGGTGGGCCGACGCCGTCGTCCACAACAACGACGAGGGCAACACCGACAAGAAGCGCTTCCAACCGCGGTCATGAACTTCACGCCCCCGTCTCCCAGTGGACGGACGGCGTCGCAACGTCCCGGCGCGCGGGCCATATCACCCACGCGCCGGGGTCGTTGCCCCATGGAGGCCATCCGGAGTCTGGGAATCTCCGCCCGACATGCCCTGGCGAAGTCCGCGTTTCCAGAGAAGCCGGCGGCGAGGTCCTTCACCGCCCTATCCCTGGAGAGCTTCGATGCATGGATGGAAGTGGTCCTCGCGGCGACGTTGGTTGGGCGCGGCGTCCCTCGCCGTGATGCTGACGACAGCAGGATGTGAGTCCACTGCGCCCGAAGCCGCCGAAGCCCCCGAGGCGGCCCTGGCGGTGAGCCTGGACGGTGCGTTCGTCGCGGTGCCCCGTGCCACGAGCACAGCGCAGCGGCAGCAGGTGGAGCAGCAGCTCTCCGGCGTGGTGGAGGACGCGGGCACCCACTTCTATCTGGCCATCAAGCGCAGCGAGCTGAACCAGAAGTGGTTCCTATCCACGTTCTTCAAGCAGGCGCACCCCGGAGGTGTGCTCTACGGCGCGGGCGCCACGTTGGGCACGCGCGTGGTGAGCTTCCAGGAACAGAACGGCAAGCTCTTCGTGCTGGACGTGGACGACCGCAAGAAGCTCAGCGACCTGTTCGACCCGCAAATCCTGGTGGAGGCGTACCCCGTCGTCACCGACTACGGCCCCTTCAACCGGCTGCGCGGCTCCGACCAGTACGTGCTCGTGGACCCCTCCGCGGGGCTCAACCGCTTCGGCGCGGTGGCGGACCTCTATGCGTGGAGCACCCGCTTCCAGACGGAGCTGAGCTTCGCGCAGCGCTTCCGCACCCTCTCCGACGGCATCTCCTTCGAGCAGGTGTTCACCGGCTACTCGGACCTTCCGGACGACCTGGCCTCCGAGTTCCTGGAGCCCAACGGCTACCGCCTGTCCGGCACCCTCGCCCTGTCCCTGCGCCGCTACAAGGAGGGAGCCGGCTACTCGCCCACGCCCATGCCGACGACGCCCTTCTACTTCGAGGGCGCCCCCCGCCTCATCACCAACTCCGGGGCCTGGCAGGAGGTGGCCGCCATGAAGTGGAACGTCCATCCCGGGATGAAGCCCATCCCGTGGCTCATCACGCCCAGCGTGCTCAAGCTGCAGAACGACCCGCGCTTCCAGGGCTACGACGTGGTGGGCGCGGTGAAGCGCGGCGTGGAGAACTGGAACCAGGCGTTCGGCTTCAAGGTCCTGGAGGCCCGGGTGGGCGACGCCGGGCTGGACTTCGCGGATGACACGAAGAACGTCATCCTCTTCGACACCGACGAGGGGATGCCCTTCGCCTTCGCGAACTTCCGGCTCAACCCCAACACCAGTGAGATTCGCGGCGCCAGCGTCTACCTGCCGGCCATGTGGCTGGTGTTGGGGGACGAAGTCTTCGACAGCGACCCCGGTGCGTTCGCCGCCCAGCCGAAGTCAGCGCCCCCGCTGCGCCTGTCGTGGTCCGGGATGGCAGGCCAGACGCTCTGTGACCTGGACCTCCAGCAGGCCCTGGGGGACCGGGCCACGGGCACTCCCTCCACGCTGGCCGTGGGGGCTGCGCTCACGAAGAAGCAGAAGGTGGAGGCCTACCTCACCCACGTGGTGTTGCATGAGATTGGCCACACGCTGGGGCTGCGCCACAACTTCGCCGGCTCGCTGGTGGATGACGGCTCCCCCACGTCCGTGCGGAGCAGCTCCGTGATGGACTACAGCCTGGACGACGACGCCATCCAGGTCACCACCCCGGGTGCGTACGACGTGCAGGCGGTGCGCTACCTCTACGGGATGGACTCCGGACTGCCCACCCTGCCGTTCTGCACGGACCAGGACCGCGCCACGGACCCGAGATGCGCGACCTACGACCGGGGCTCCAATCCCATCCCGTTCCGTCTGTATTACTTCAATGACCTCGCGCAGCGGTACCTCACGACGGAGCAGGTCCCCTCCTACTTCGACGCGGCCCTCAGCGTCCGCATCAACAAGGTCCTGGACTTCGTGCGGGTGGGACCCGCCGCGTCGCAGCTGGAGGCATACCAGGGCATCCTTGCGTCGGTGAGGCCACCGCTCGCCCTCCCCCCGGGCGCTCCCGCGTTCTACGGCGCACGGGCCGATGACATCGCCCTCCGCGTCCTCTCGCGGCTCTACCTGGACCCTGTTCGGCAGCGGGGCGTCTTCTCCGGGGATGCGCCCGCCACACCAGCCCTCACGGCGGCGATCATCGCGGACGTGCGCGGCATCCTGCTGAACGTGGACGGCGTGCGCGGCTACCGGTCCCGCAGGGCCATGGTGGACCTCCTGAAGCAACACCAGACGCTGGCGGCGTACTCGGCGCTGCGCGAGGCCCGGGAGGTCATCACCGCCCAGCTCCCGGCGCTCGCCGGGGAGGAGCGGTTGCAGTCCGAGGACCTGCTGGCGCGCATCACCAGCGCGCTCTCGCCCTACTTCCGTTGAGTTGAGAGGTGGAAGGGGAGGACAAGAAGCCTTGTCAGTTCCGCCGGAGTGTCACCTTGGAGCGCTCCGGATAGATTGTGGCCTTCAGGGAGGGCTCCGGCCCTCCCAGGAGCCGCCGCATGAACGTCTCCCCTTCCGCCTCCGCAGTCCTTCCTCCCGCCCTCCCCGCGGGGCTGCCATGGGTGGGCCTGGGCCTGGAGTACCGGAAGGATCCGCTGGGCTTCTTCCTGCGCTGCGCGAACCAGGGCCCGGTGCTCCGGACCCGGTTGGTGGGGACGCCCATCTACGTGTTCAACACGTCGGACGCCATCGAGCACGTGCTGGTGAAGAACTTCCGCAACTACCCGAAGGACCTCTTCCAGGAGCGCGCGCTGACGGCGGTGGTGGGCAACAGCCTCATCACCAGCCAGGGTGACTTCTGGCTGCGGCAGCGGCGGATGATGCAGCCCGCCTTCCACAAGACGCTGGTGGCCACGCACGGCGACGTGGCGGTGAAGGCCGCGCGGACGTGGCTGGCGCCGCGACGGGAGGGGGACCGCTGCGACGCGTACACGGAGATGATGGCGCTGACGCTGGACGTGGTGGCGGCGACGCTCTTCGGCGCGAACCTCTCCGCGCAGGCGCGGGAGGTGGGACAGGCGATGGAGACGGTGATGCTGCACGCCAAGTTCCTCTTCGAGAACCCCATCACCCTGCCCTCCTGGGTGCCCACACCGGGGCAGCGGCGCTTCCAGGCCGCCATGCGCACGCTGCACGCGGTCGTGGACGCCGTGGTGGCGCGGCGCCGGGCACAGGGCGGCCCCGGGGACGATTTGCTGGGCCTGATGCTGGAGGCGCAGGCGGAGGACGGCGCGCACATGACGGACGCGCAGCTGCGCGACGAGTGCATGACCTTGATGATCGCCGGCCATGAGACGACGGCCGCCACGCTGGCCCTCTGCCTGCTGTCCTTGGCGCGCCATCCGGAGGCGGAGGGCGCGCTCCGGCGGGAGCTGGCCACGGTGCTGGGAGGCCGCGAGCCCACGGTGGCGGACCTGCCAGCGCTGCCCTACTGCGAGCAGGTGGTGAAGGAGACGCTGCGCCTGTATCCGCCCGCGTGGGGCATGAGCCGCATCGCGGCGGAGGAGGACCGCGTGGAGGGCTTCCGGGTCCCGGCCGGCACGGTGGTCGCGTGGTCGCAGTGGGCGCTGCACCGCAACCCCCTTCACTTCCCGGAGCCGGAGGCCTTCCGCCCCGAGCGCTGGGCAGACGGGCTGGAGCGCCGCATCCCGCGCTTCGCCTATTGCCCGTTTGGAGGAGGCCCCAGGCTCTGCATTGGCGCGGCCTCCGCGATGGTCGTGACCCGGCTGGCGCTGGCCACGCTCCTCCAGCGCTTCCGCTTCGAGTCCCCGCCGGGGCCGCTGCCAGAGTTCATCGCCGCCATCACCCTGCGCCCCAAGGGCGGCATCCCGATGACCCTGCGGGCCGTGTAGCCCCGGCGCGCCTGGCTCTTTCGGAGGGCTCAGCCCGCCATCCGCGCCCAGTCCTCGTCGTGCGTGAACAGCGTCACGCCCAGGCGCTCACAGATGCCCTCATGCGCCAGGGCGGCGGGGCCGCCCACCCAGATGGGCAGCCCCTTCGGCAGGGCGTCCACGAGCCGCTGGAGCGCGTCCTGGAACACCGTCGCGCCCCGGTCCATCACCGCGGACAGGCCCACCACGTCGGGCCTCGCCCTGGCCACCGTCTCTCCCAGGCTCTCCACCGGCACGCGCTGCCCCAGCAGCGTCACCCGCACGCCCGCGTACCGCAGCCGCAGCGCCGCGCCCAGCAGGCCCACCTCGTGCTCCTCCTCCGGGAAGCACGCGAGCACCGCGTGCCTGCGCCCTCCGTCGGGTGCGCTTCGCAGCAGGCTCACCAGCCGCTCGCGCACCACCTGCGTCACCAGATGCTCCTGCGCCACCGTCAGCGTCCCCGCGTGCCAGCGCGCGCCCACCTCGCGCTGCACCGGAACGAGCACCTCCTCGAGGGCCTTCAGCGGCGACAGCGCCGCCATCACCTCGTCGAGGATGCGGGAGACGCGCGGCTGCTCATACGCCTCCGCCGCCGCCAGCACCTCCGAGCGCCAGACGTCCGCCTGCGCTCCGGAGGCGGAGGCCCCGCTCTCGCGGACCGGCGGGGGCGGGACACCCAGCTCCGCCGTCAGCTGCGGCAGCAGCTTCGCCGCCTCGCTGATGGCCACGCCTTCGTCCGTCAGCGCCTTCAGCCGCTTGAGGAGGGCCACGTCCCGGTCGGTGTAGACGCGATAGCCGGAGGGCGTGCGGTCGGGCACCAGCACGCCATAGCGGCGCTCCCAGGCGCGGATGAGCTCCACGCGGACACCTGACAGCTCCGCGGCGATGTGGATGCGATAGGTGCGCTCAGCCATGGTGCCTGGGGTTCACGGTCGGTTCTGAGCGTTCCTCGCCTGTTGCCAGATGGCAATCAGCTCCTCCGCGGACTCCGCGTACTGTGCGCCCAGGGTGAACACCGTTTTCAAGTGCTCGCGCGCCCCGGGGCCACCTACCACCACCGGAGCGGGCGCGCACGCACGCAGCGCCTCCGACAACACGGGGACGAAGTCCTCCGCGTCCCGGCGCCGGATGAAGGACAGCGCCACCACGTCCGGCCGCACCTGCGCGCAGGCCCCATGCAACGCCTCCGCGGGCGTGTCCGCCCCCAGCAGCGTCACCCGCCAGCCCCGGGCCTTCAGGTGCACGCCCAGCGCCAACAGTCCGCCTTCATGGTGGTCGCGGGCCGGGCAGGCCAACAGCGCCCGGGGGCCCTCCCCCACGCGCTCCATGCCCGTGAACACCCGCCGCAGCCGCTGCCGCACCAGCGCGGACGCCAGGTGCTCGCGCGCCACGTCCAGCCGCGAGGCCATCTCCCGCAGGAGCGGAACCAGCACGGTGTCGCAGTAGACCGTGGCGCCCAGTCCCGCCTGGGCCTCGTCCAGCACCGCGTCCGCCGCCTCCGCGTCCAGCACCCGCACCGCCTCCCAGAAGCGGTCCATCCACCGCGACTCCGTGGGGACGGACACCACGGGCTCCGCGCGCACCTGGGCGAGGGCCTCGCTCACCGACAGGCCCTCCTCCATCAGCTTCGCCACCCGGCGCACGGCCTCCACCTCGTCGCGCGAATAGACGCGGTAGTTGTTCTCGCTGCGCTCCGGACGCGGGAAGCCATAGCGGCGCTCCCAGGCGCGCAGCGTGGCCTCGCGGATGCCGGTGAGCCGGGCGATGGTGCGGATGCGCAGGCTCATGGGCCCAGGCCCCTGGCCCGGTCCCAGCGCTCCGCCACGCCGCGCGCGCCGGCCACCTTGCGCGTGAAGCCCTCCAATCCCGTCACGGACGACACCCGGTGCACCGCCGCCTCCAGCTCGCTCTGGAAGCGCGCGAGCGGCCCGGCATCGTGCGCGGGCCCCACCTCCAGTAGCACGTCCGGCCGCTCGTGCTCGAAGAAGACGTAGCGGATGGCGACGGGCACGCACCGCGCCTTCGCCGCCTTCGCCAGCAGCTCCACGCCCCGCTCCAGCCGCAGCGGGAAGTCACCGAAGGGCCGGTGCTCCCCTTCCGGAAAGACACACACCGCCGCGTTCGGCTTGCGCAGGAGCTCCTTCGCGTACCGCAGCGAGGACAGCGACGACCTCGCGTCCTGCTTGCGGATGCTGAACGCACCCATCTTCGTATGGAATGGGTAGCGGCGCAGGTTGTCCTCGTCCATGAGGCAGTACCCGTCCCAACCCGCCACCTGGCAGAGCTGGTGCAGCACGAAGCCGTCCCACCAGTTGGAGTGGTTCAGGTAGACGAGCCGCCCCACGCCGTCGGAGGGCAGCTCGCCGCGCACCCACAGGCCCCGGAACGTCGAGCGGACCTTCCACCCGATGTACCGGTCCACCGCCCACCCGAAGGGGCCCCCCTTCGCCGCGCGAATCAAGGCGCTCGCGCCTCCCGGGGCCGCCACAGCGCCGTGAACAGCGCCAGCCCCAGTGACACCAGCACGCTGGTGATGAGGAAGAACAGGACCTCCTCCAGCGGCACCACGCCCACGTACACGCCCAGGTGTCGCCCGGCGCCGAAGTTCCAGATGCCGGTGGAGATGGCCAGGTGGTCCGCGACGGACAGGTACACGCCCACGACGAGCGCCGGCGGCAACACCGCGCGCAGCACCGCTCCCGAGCGCGCCTTGTAGTGGCCCACCAGCAGCGCCAGTTGGATGCCAATCACCGGCAGCGTCCAGGCCAGCAGGTGGAGGAGGTACGCCCAGCGCGTCTCCATCATGGCGACACCTCGCGCGGGTCCAGGGTCCGGCCGGTGGGGACGGGCTCCTGCTCGCGCGGCGCGGGGGCCAGCGCGCGCTCCAGGCGGTCGCGCGCCCACAGGCCCACGAGCAGCGTCTGGAGGCCGAAGAAGAGGTATTCCTCCAGCGGCAGGTAGCCCAGCTTCACGCCCCAGACGCGCTCCGGGTCGAAGCCCCACAGGCCCCACTTCACCGCCAGGTTGTCCCACGGCGACGTGGCCGCGTAGACGACGACGAGCAGCACGCCCATGGGCGCCAGCCCCCGCCACGACAACGTGCGGCGGTAGCGCACGACGAGGAACAGGAGGGGCAGCACCACGAACAGCCCCAGGAAGCGCGCGTAGGTCATCCCGGGCCTCCGCTCCACCGCGCCGCCACCCGCACCATGCGTCCTCCCGTCTCCAGCGCGTAGGTGTGACCGCGCCACGTCACCCGTCCCCGCCGCGTGAGCGAGGCCGCGAAGGCCCCGAGCAGCAGCAGCTCCCCCCGGACCCAGTCCGTCAGCGCGTGGCCCCGGTCCACCTCTCCTGGCACCCGGCTCAGCGCGGAGAGGCGCAGCGCCAGCAGCGTGCGCACGGCGACCAGGGCCGCCACCGCCAGCCACACCCGGGGCTCCTGGAGGAAGCCGGCCAGCAGCACCAGCGGCACGGTGGGCGTGAAGAGCAAGGGCACCGTGGGGTACAGGGCCGGCCGGTGGCTCGCGAGCACCTGCATCCACCGCGTGAAGCGCTCCAGCGGCACGCGCCAGGACGTCCCAGGCGCCACGGGCACCCATGCGGGCGCGGGGCTCAGGGCCACCTCCAGACCGTGCGCGTGCAGGCGTCTGGCCAGCTCCAGGTCCTCGCCGATGTGGTCCGACACCCCGCGCAGCTCCTCCACGGCCCGCGCGGACATGCCCAACGCCTTGCCGCACACCGCCTGCGCCCCCGCGCTCATCACGTGGAGCGCACGGAAGCTGTGATGGGTGTAGCGCAGCAGGCCCGCCATCGCGCGGCCCGCCGCATCCACCGCGCCGACGGGCGTGGGGGCGGCGGTGCTCAGCGCGGCGCCCGCCACCAGCGGCGCGGCCAGTCCCTCCACCAGCGCTCCCGTCACCGCCACGTCCGCGTCCACCGCGAGCACCACGCGTCCGTGCACCCGCAGCGTGTCCAGGGCGTAGAGCAGGTGGCCCACCTTGCGATTGGGGCACACCGGATCGCTCGGCAGCCAGCGCACGCCCGCTGCCAGACGGGGGCGGTAGGGCGACAGCACCACCTGCTCCAGCGGGCCCGCGTAATCGATGGGCCGCGCAAGGTTCTCCAGCTCCTGTGGCGTGGGCGCGTCCACGGGGCGCAGCAGCAGCACGGAAGGAAGCACGGGCGTTGCGGCGGCGGGCGTGCGGCGCGACAGCCGCGCCAGCGCCACCGCGCTGAAGCCTCCGGCCAGCGTCGCCCACCCGAAGGTCAGGAGCCCGAGCGCGTTCATGCCATCCGCCCCATGCGCGTCCGGAAGTGCGCCATCCAGCGAATGAATGGGGAGTGGAAGCGGCGGAAGTCCGCCACCTCGCCCATCGTGTCCAGCGCGTCGCGACGCGACTCCAGCCGCGCATAGAAGGGCGACGACTCCAGCAGACGCGGCGGGCCCACCGCCTCCATGCCCGTGTGCAGCTTCGCGGGCACCCGCAGGCCCCAACCGGTGATGCGGGTGGGCCGAGCCTCCGGCTTCTCGCCCCGCTCGCACACCACGCCATCCACGTCCGCCCTCATCCTCAGCGGCGCCACGCCGTCCGGCAGGTGGTAGTCCACCTCCGTGTGGGCCGCGTGGTGCGTGCGCGCCCAATGCCAACCGGACAGCCTCGCGCCCAGCGGCTCCTCGCCGTGGTTGGTGTCGTGATAGCCCAGCCCCTCCGCCATCACCTCCAGCGAGGACACCTCCAGCCGCGCCTCCGCGCGGGGCGCCAACGCCTGCCAGTAGTGAGGCAGGTCCGGCACGAGCCGCACCTCCGCGCCCCGCCCGGTCAGTGGCCGCAGCGTCAGGCTGGCGCGCACCGGACGGCCCCACGGCGCCGTCGCGTCCTCCACGTCCATGCGCACCGTGCCGTCCAGCGCGTGCGTCAACGTGGAGCGCCCGATGCGCAGCCGCCCCGGTCCCTGCGACTCCACGCACGGATACTCACTGAGCACCCACAGCCGGCGCACGCCCTGGTGATAGAGCGCGAAGTTCACCGCGCTGTACGCGAGCGGATGCCCGCCGCGCCGCGCCGCCACCGAGTAGCGCGGCGAGAAGAGCGACCCCAGCATGAAGATGCACACCGCGCTGTACGGCCCCGCGGTCACGTCCGCGTAGAACCAACGGTAGGACCCCGCCACGTCCGGCAGCGCGGGCAGCCCGGACACCCTCGGCGCCAGGGCCACCTCCCGCGAGATGCTCCGCGCGAGCATGGACTTCATGTGCCCTCCCGCAGGTGCGCGGAGGCCATCCGCGCCGCGAACTGGCCCGACAACATCACCAGCGGCACCCCGCCGCCCGGGTGCGTGCCGCCGCCCGCGTAGAACAGCCCCGGCGTGCCGCCCCGGATGCGCGGCCTGCGGAACGGACCGAAGCGCCCGTGCGGCAGGAAGCCGTAGATGGAACCCCCTGGAGCCCCACGCGCCGCCAGGTCCACCGGCGTGCGCTGTCCCACCACGCGCACGTGGCCCTTCAGCGCCGGGTAGTGCCGGAAGAGCTTGTCGAACATCTGCACCCGCACGTGCTCCGCCAGCGCCTCCCAGTCGCGCCGGGCCTGCTCCGCCGGGCCTTCGCCCATGGGCATGGCCGGCGCGTTCACCATCACGAACAGCCCCGTGCGCCCCAGGGGCGCCATGCTCGGGTCCGTGGCGGACGGGTTGCAGAAGTACACCGTGGGGTCCGTCGCCAGCTGGCCCGCGAACAGCTCGTCGAATTCGCGCCGGGAGTCGCCACCGAAGAGCACCGTGTGGTGCGGCAGGGCCGGCCGTCCCTCCACCTCCAGCAACAACACGAAGCCGGACAGGGACAGCGGCTCCGACTCCCGGCGCAGCGACGCCAGCGGATCCGCGTTCACCACCACGCTGTCGAAGTGCGCTCCCTCCGCGCCCGGCCCCACGCGGTAGCCCCCGGAGACGCGCTCGAAGCGGGCGCGCGTGTCCAGATGCACCGTCACGCCCAGCCGTCGCACCGCCTGCCCCAGCGCCTCCACCAGCGCGCCAATGCCTCCCCGGACGTGGTGCACGCCGTACGCATGTTCGATGTGCGGGATGAGCGCGAAGGCCGCGCTGGACGCATAGGGCGACCCGCCCGCGTAGGTGGCGAAGCGGCCCACGTACTGTTGCAGGTGATGCGTCTGGAAGTGCTTCGCCGCCAGCGCGTGCAGCGTGTCCAGCTTCATCCCCGCCAGCATCGCGCCAATGCCCCGGCGGGCCACGCGCGCCATGAAGCCGGCCATGCCCTCGAAGGGGGCCTCCAGGTAGGGCTCGCCCGCGGCGCGCCAGATGGCCGCGGCCTCCGCGTAGAAGGAGTGCACGCCCTTGCGCTCGGCGGGCCGCAGCTCCGCGGCGCTGTCCGCCATGCGCTCCAGGTCCTGGTACGCCGTGAAGCCGCACCCGTCCGCGAAGCGGTAGGTGCACTGCGGATCCAACGCCGTGAACGGCGGCAGCAGGTCCCGCGCGTCCAGTTGCTCGAAGGTGCTCCGCACCAGCGCCGGCAACGTGAGCAGCGTGGGCCCGGTGTCCAGCGTCAGTCCCTCCACGGTGACGGCCTGCGCCTTGCCTCCCAGCGACGGCCCCGCTTCGAACAGCGTCACCGCGTGGCCGTCCTTGGCCAGCAGGCCCGCGGCGGTCAGCCCCCCGATGCCGCCTCCAATCACCGCCACGCGCGAGCCCTTCATCGCGGACCTCCCGTGCCCGTGGATGGCAGCGCGACCGGGGTGGAGGGCAGCGGCACGGGGGTGTCCGGCAGCGCGGCCCGGGGGCGCAGGAACACGGTCGCCGCCAGCTCCAGCTTGCGGCCCGGCGTCGTGTGGGCCCGGCCGCTGAACACGTCGAAGTCCCGCGCCTCGATGTCGCGCAGGATGTCGCCGTAGATGGAGCCCATCAGCCGCACCATGCGCTGGCTGCCGAAGCCGGTGAGGTAGCGCACCCCTCCCGCCGCCCGCGCGTAGTACGCCCGCGCGCGTTGAATCTGGAAGCGCATGAAGTCGCGCCACTTCGCGTCCACCCGGCCCTGGCGCAGGTCGTCCTCCGTGATTCCGAAGGCGCGCAGCTCCTCCGCGGGCAGGTACACCCGGCCGCGCTCCAGGTCCTCGCGCACGTCGCGCAGGATGTTGGTGAGCTGCATCGCGCGGCCCAGGTCCGCCGCGGGCTCCACCGCCCGGACGTCCTCGCAGCCCAGCACCGGCGTGAGCATCCACCCGACCACGCCCGCGACCCGGTGGCAGTACAGCGCCAGCTCCTCCCACGTGTCGTACCGGACGCGCGTCAGGTCCATCTCCATGCCGGAGATGAGGTCCTGGAAGGGCTGCTCCGGAATCCGGTAGTGGTGGATGGTGTGGCGCAGCGCCGCGAACTCGCTCGGGTCCCACGGCGACGGAGCCTCCGCCGAGGGCTGGCGCGCGGACAAAGGGCCCAGCTCTCGCGAGGCCAGCTCCGGCAGCGGCAGGTACACCTCCGCTACGCGCTCGCGCGCGCGGGCCAGGCGCGTCGGCAGGTCGAGCGAGGCCGCCTGGGGCAGCGCGCTCTCGCCCGCGTCCACCAGGTCGTCCAGCCGCCGGCAGAAGGCATACAGCGCGAAGGCCGCCTTCCGCCGCTGACCGAAGAGCAGGTACGACGCGAAGAAGAAGCTCTTCGCATGGTGGCGCGTGACGGTGCGCGCCCGCCGGTAGCCCCGCGCGACGAGGCCGGGGGATTCCGTGACGCTCATGCCGCCACCTCCACCGCCGCGGGCGTCCCCGCTCGCGGCGACAGCGCCACGCCCTCCTTGCGGGCCCACGCCACCAGCCGCTCGGTGACGAGCCGCGCGGAGATGAGCACCGTGGGCAGGCCCGTGCCCGGCTGCGTGGAGGCGCCCACGAAGAAGAGGTTCTTCACGCGAGGGTCCACGTTGGCCGGACGGAAGGGGCCAATCTGGAAGAAGTTCTGCGCCAGCCCGAACGCGCTGCCGCGCGCCAGGTTGTAGGTGCCCGCCCAGTCATCCGGGGTGAACACGCGCTCCACCTCGATGTCCGCCTCCAGGTCCGGGTAGCCCAGCTCCGCCATGCGCTGGAACACCTTCGCGCGCACCTTCGGGCCCTCCACCTTCCAGTCCAGGCTCGCGTGCTGGTGCGGCACGGGCACGAGCACGTAGAGCGCGTCCTTGCCCTCCGGCGCCAGCGACGGGTCCGTGCGCGTGGGGACGTTGACGTAGAAGCTGGGGTCCTCCGGCACGCGGAAGCGCTGGAAGATGTCATCGAAGGAGCCCGCGTAGTCGCGGCCGAACATCACGTTGTGGTGGAAGAGCCCCGGCACCTGCTTCTTCATGCCCAGGTAGAGCATGTAGCCGCTGGAGGTGAAGCGCAGCTTCTCCCCGCGCTTGAAGGGCGCGTCCTTCGGGTCGAGCAGCTGCTCGTACGCGTACGGCAGGTCCGCGTTGCACAGCACGGCATCCGCTTGCACCTCCTCGCCGCCCGCGAGCCGCACGCCCGTGGCGCGGCCCCCTTTCGTGAGGATGCGCTCCACCGGACGGCCATAGTGCAGCGTCACGCCCTCCTCGCGCGCCAGCCGCTCCAGCGCGAGGGGAATGGCATACAGGCCGCCCTTCGGGAACCAGATGCCCACGCCCAGCTCGGTGAAGGGCAGCAGGCCATACACCGCGGGCGACTCGAAGGGAGACACGCCCAGGTACATGGTCTGGAACGTCATCGCCGCGCGCAGCCGGTCGTCCCGGAAGTAGCGGCTGACGTCCGCGTACATGCGGCGGTGCGCGCGGGCCTGGAAGATCCTCGCCAGCACGCTGGGGGAGAAGTAGTCGCGGATGCCCTCGAAGTTGCGTCCCACGAAGTGGTCCAGGCTCACGCGGTACTGGGTGCGGCCCCGCGCCATGAAGGACAGGTAGCGCTGGAAGCTGCCCGGCTCCACGCGCTCCAGCTCGCGGCCCATCGCGCACAGCTCGGACGTGAAGGTCACGTCGGAGCCGTCCCGGAAGTGCACCCGGTAGTTCGGGTCGCAGCGCACCAGCGTGAGGGAGTCCTCGATGCGGCGGCCCAGCGCGCGGAAGGTCTCCTCGAACACCTCCGGCATCAACACGATGGTGGGCCCCACGTCCCACGTGAACCCGTCCACCTGGAGCCGGTTGCACCGCCCACCGGGGCCGTGCGTCTTCTCGAATACCTGGACGTCGAAGCCCTGACGCGCGAGCCGCGCCGCCGCGGCAAGCCCGCCCACCCCCGCGCCCACCACCACCACCCGCTTGCGCTGTGTGCTCATCACGGTGTCCTCAGGAAGCACGACGCGCGAGCCGGGCGATGAGGGCGTCCAGCAGGTCCCGCATGCCGTGGGGGTTGGGCAACGCCTGCAGGCTCCGCCGCGCCGAACGCGACGCCCGCTCCACCGCGCGCTCACACGCGGCGCGGCCTCCGAAGTCCTCCACCAGCTCCCGGGCCCGCGCGAGGGCCGCGCCGTCCCTGCACGCCTCGGGCAGCGCCCACAGCCGCTCCAGCTCCTCGCGGCCCGCGGGCGTCGCGCGCACGTACGCGGCCACCACCGGGAAGGTGCGCTTGGCCTGCATGAAGTCGCCGTCGGAGGCCTTGCCCGAAAGCGACGCGTCGCCGAACAGACCGATGAGGTCGTCGCGGAGCTGGTAGGCCAGCCCCAGCGCGCGCCCCACCCGCTCCAGGCCCTGCTGGAGCCGCGCGTCCGCGCCGCCCAGCATCGCGCCGCACACCAGCGGAGCGCAGAAGCCATAGCGCGCCGTCTTGAGGTGGGCCACGCGCAGCGTCTGGAAGAGCGTCACCTCCGCGAGCGGCGCGCGCGCCAGCTCCAGGTCCAGGTACTGCCCCGCCGCCGTGTGACGGCACACCCCCAGGTAGTACCGCGCCACGCGCGACGCGCCCGGCAGCCCCGACTCCAGCATCGCCTCCAGCGAGCGCGCGAAGAGGTGGTCCCCCATGACGACGGCCAGGTCCTCGCCCGTCCGGCCCGGGGCCAGCATCCGGTGCAGCACCGGCCCGCCCCGGCGAAGCTCCGCCTGGTCCGCCACGTCGTCATGGATGAGCAGGAACGTGTGCAACAGCTCCAGCCCCGCGGCGAAGCGCCACAGCCCCGGCGGCACCGCGGTGCTCCCACGCGCCAGCCCATGCCCCGCCAGCACCAGCGCCGGCCGCAGCCGCTTGGCCGGCCTCAGCGCATAGGCGCGCGCATGCTCCGCCGCCCGCGTCCAGCGCGCGTCCAACGCCCGCTCGTCCTCCAACTCCAACAACTGGGCGAGCGAGCGCTCCACCCGCGCCTGCACGAGGTGCAGCCAGGCCTGCTCCGGGGGCGCCACGTCCGCGAGAGGCTGCTGCACGTTGGAAAGCAGGGTCGCCATTCAGCGGATCTCCGGAGTCGGGAGCACGGCAGCAGCCTTTCCTCGTAGAGGTAGCGTTTGCGTCCAGAGATTGTCAAGGCTATGTCTAATGTTTGTCAGAACCTTGGACAACATAGGAGGCTCCCGGTGAAGGCATGGCTCACAGGCGCGCTGACGGTGACCCTGGCGGCGGGGAGCGCGGTCGGCGCGTCCTCCCCCGGTCCAGAGGCGTTGGACGCGACGTTAAGCACCTCCAAGGGAGAGCGCGTCCAGCTGTCACGCTGGCGTGGGAAACCGGTCATCCTCTTCTACGAGGACAAGGACTCCACGACACTCAACGCGCCTCTGAAGGCGGAGCTCTTCACACGGGGACGCGAGCGGGGTCTGCTCCAGAGCGCGTTCGTGGTCGCGGTCGCCAACCTGGAGAAGTACGACTTCTTCCCCGCGAGGGAGATTGCCCTGTCATACGTGCGCGACGAGGAGAAGAAGGCAGGGGTGCCCATCCTGGTGGACCTGCGTGGCACCCTGGGGCAGGCGCCGTGGAAGCTGCCCACCAAGACGTCCACGGTGATGCTGCTGGACTCCGAAGGGACGCCTGTCTTCCGCTCCTCTGGCCGCATGAAGCCGGAGGACCAGGAGCGCTTCTTCGTCGTCCTGGGGGAGCTGGTGGGGCAGGACCTGTCCGCGGAGCGTGAGGAGGAGGAGGTTCGACGGTGAGGGTGACCTGCACGGGTGCCACGGGCTTCCTCGGTCCGGGATTTGTCCAGGGTTTGTTGGACGCCGGCCACACCGTGCACGTGCTCAGCCGAAACGTTGAACACGCCCTGGGGCGGCTGCCCGCCGGGGTGACGGGCTCCTACTTCGATGGGAGCACCCCGCTGTCGCCGGACGCGCTCGCGGGGGCGCAGGGGGTCATGCACCTGGCCGGCGAGCCGGTGGACCAGCGCTGGACGCACGAGGCCAAGCAGCGCATCCACCAGAGCCGGGTGGAGGGCACGCGGGTGTTGGTGGAGGCGATGCGGCAGGCGGGGAGCGTGCGGCACTTCGTCTGCGCGTCGGCGGTGGGCTACTACGGCGGCGCCCGGGCGGCGCTGACGCTGACGGAGGAGGACACGCCCGGCGACGACTTCCTCGCCCAGGTGTGCCAGGGCTGGGAGGCCGAAGCCCAGCGCGCGGAGGCGGCGGGCATGCGCACGGTGCGCCTGCGCATCGGCGTGGTGCTGCACCCGGCGGGGGGCGTGCTGCACCGGATGCTGCCGGTGTTCCGCATGGGCGCGGGCGCGAAGGTGGGCAACGGCCACCAGTACGTCAGCTGGGTGCACCGCGACGACCTGTTCCAGCTGATGCGCTTCACGCTGGAGCACGCCACGCTGTCGGGCGCGGTGAACGCCACGTCGCCGGAGCCGGTGACGAACGCGACCTTCGCGCACACGCTGGGCGCGGTGCTCGAGCGGCCCGCGGTGCTGCAGGTGCCGGGGCTCGTCCTCAAGGCGCGCTTCGGAGAGATGGCGCGCGTGGCGCTGGAGGGCCAGCGGGTGATGCCGCGTCGCGCGCTGGAGGCGGGCTTCCAGTTCCGCCACCCCGAGCTGACCGAAGCGCTGCGCGACCTGCTGCGCCACGCCTCCCCCTGAGCGCCCCGCCCGCGATGTCGTCGGCTGGACGCGCCTCCACGACGAGCACCGTCCGGGTGCCCGGCACCGAGCGCGGTGCATAGAGTGACCGCCACGCATGGATGACATCCGGACGCTGGAAGCCCGCGCGCGCCGCGAGGGCACACCGCTCATCGACGGAGACACCGCCACCTTCGTGTGGAAGGGCTCCCGGCCCGTCTTCCTCCAAGGGGACTTCCAGGACTGGCGCGGCACGCCCCTGCCGCTGGAGCGCGTGGGCCGGGGCCTGTGGGTGCGCTCCCTGGCGCTGCCCGAGGACGCCTATGTCGAGTACGCGCTCCTGGATGCGAAGGGCCGCCGCCTGCGCGACCCCTTCAACGCGCGCCACTCCGACAACGGCTTCGGCGACGTCAACGCCTGCTTCTGGATGCCGAAGGGAGAGGCCACCGCGCTGGGCCAGCGCGTGCGCGGCGTGCCCCGGGGCCGAGTGACGCGGCACCAGGTGGAGACGCATCAGTGGGCCGTGGGCCGCAAGCGCGCGGTGGCCCTCTACGCGCCGCCCGTGCCCGGGCCCGTGCCCCTGCTGGTGGTGCTGGACGGCGACGACTACCTGCGGCGCGTCCAGCTGCCCACGCTGGTGGACAACCTGATCGCCCAGGGGCGCATGCGCCCGGTGGCCATGGCCTTCGTGTCCAACGGCGGCCCGGCACGCGCCGTCGAGTACACGTGCAGCGAGGCCACCGTGGGCTTCCTGGAGCAGCACGTGCTGTCGCTGGCGCGCGAGCGGCTGTCCCTGCTGGACACCCGGCGCACCCCCGGCGTGCACGCGGTGCTGGGCGCCTCCCTGGGCGGGCTGATGGCCCTCTACACCGCTCAGCGCCTGCCCCACGTCTTCGGCCACGTGCTGTCCCAGTCCGGCGCCTTCTCCATCGACGGCAATGACATGGTCGTCTTCGACCTGGCCCGGCGCACCGGTCAGCCGCCCCTCCATGTCTGGATGGACTGCGGCCGCTTCGAGGCCCTGGTGGACGGCAACCAGCGCCTGCCGCCCCTCCTCCAGGCCACCGGCCACCGCGTCACGTACGAGGCCTACAGCGGGGGCCATAATTACCCGGCCTGGCAGTCCCACCTCTCCCGCGGCCTGGAAGAAATCTTCCCACCCGCCGGGTGACGCGGCGCGGCGAAACCCGTCGCTTCCGTCCGCGACGGAAGTCCCATGAAAACAAGGGGTTGGCCGTTGAGGAAAGCGACCAAAGCGAAATGATCCGGGATTGGGAGGGGCCTCCGAGGCGGCAAGCGGGCAGCCGGGCGGGGGTTGTGGACGGGCAGGCCACGCAACCCGAGGGAAGGCCGGCGCGATAACGGATGTAGGTGCGCACACCTGGCGCGAGCACCGCGCCGGGCCTTCCCCCGCCCTGGAGTCCCGTCATGTCCCGCGTCGATGGTGGCAACCGCCCGTCCGTTCCCGCGAAGCGCTCGGAGTTCGAGCGCTCCGAGCGGAGCGACGCCACGCGCGACGGCAAGCCGGCTGCCTCCCAGGGCCGCCAGCCCGCCAACGCCACGGTGCGCTCGTTCCAGGGTCGCAGCGACTTCGAGCCCGCGCGGCCCGCCTCCTCGCGCCCCACGCCGACACAGACGCCGGCGGTGAAGGCGCAGCCCTCCGCGGCGGACGCGGAGTCCATCGCCCAGGCCGACATGGAGCTGGGCCTGCTGGAGGAGTTCCCGGACGCGGACGCGCAGAGCGGCATCGCGTCCGCCATGCTGCACGCGCACTCGGACGCGCCCGCGTCGCAGAACCGCATCGTGGAGCGGCTGAAGCAGGACGGCCGCCTGGAGACGCTCTTCGGCGAGGTGTTCCGCGAGGACAACCCCTACGTGGAGCAGCCGCACAAGGCCGCCATCGTGCGAGCGCTCGACACGGCGCTCACGCGCGGCACGGTGACGGGCGACGACCTGCGCGCCTTCTCCCGTGGCACCTACGCCCAGGAGTGGCAGCAGATTGGCGCCGCGCTGGGTGACGCCCGGAAATAACCGGGTCCCCCACGCCCGCGCCTCCCATGGATGAGGAGCGGCGCCGGGTCAGTAGGACGGCGAGGCGCGGCGCAGCGCCCTGGCCGTCACGGTTCGTCGGCCATGGCTTCAAGCTGTCCCTGGGCGATATCGAGGTAGAGGGGGACGACTTCAACAGCGAGCACATCGCGCATTTCTTGGCGCGCGCTGTCGTAGTCGCCTTTCCTGCGGTGGTCGTACATCCGGTGCAGGGCGTCTCCCAATCGGTTGGACCCTTCGGTGATGCGCCGCGAGCACTCACGCAGCGTCGCCAGTGCACCGGCCTGCGTGTTCACGTCGGCGCCGCCAAGCGCGACCTCGTGTGCCGTGCGTCGCAGCAGGTCGCGCACGTCGTCCGTGAGTTCGAGTGGAGCGCCATCACGGAGGACTTGCCGCGCCAGGGCACGTATCGGGTCCCAGTCGGGACCATCGTTCGTCGTCATCGTCGCCCGCCTTTGGGGCCGCACTGGTCGAATGGCCATTCGTGCTGGCCGGTGCAGGACTCGAAGCAAGCAAAGCAGCTTTTCTTCCCCGCCCATGCCTCCTCTTGGCAGTCCCCGTACAGGCGGATGCAGCGCCGCTTCCAGTCGGGGAGGCTCGCGTTGTGTGAGTCGTCGGACTCCGACGTGCTGGTGCTGTGCGTGCCCGCGGCGCCAGTGGCGGCGGCCATGATGGCGGCGGCCTCGGCGGCGGTGAGTCCGCACGCGGCGGGGTTGCCCGGGTTGCGCTGGAGGCAGCACGTCTCGGAGTCCACGCAGGTGGCCTGGGCGTACAGGTCGCGCGTGCCCGGAGTGCTCGCGGCGGAGTGGGCGCCGCTGGAGCACCCGGCGAGCCCGGCGGCGGCGAGGATGGGGGCGAGGTGGCGCCACCAGGGAGAGTTTTCCTGATTAGTCATGTTGTGCGAACCCTACCGTGTGGCGCCAGCCGGTCCGCGAGTTTGGACAGCGTGTCCCCGGTCTCTGACACCATGATGCGGCGCCACGGCCTGCGCGTGTCGGAGGCGCTGGAGGTGGAGCCCTCACACGTCAATGGGTCCGCGCTGAAGCAGAACCGCATCGTGAGCAGCCGCACAAGGCCGCCATCGTGCGAGCGCTCGACACGGCGCTCACGCGCGGCACGGTGACGGGCGACGACCTGCGCGCCTTCTCCCGTGGCACCTACGCCCAGGAGTGGCAGCAGATTGGCGCCGCGCTGGGTGACGCCCGGAAATAACCGGGTTCCCCTCGCCCGCCCGCCACAGCTTCACGCTTCTTCACGCGCGCGCGGGTTGCGCCGGGACGCGTGCGCGCCAGGATGGGCCCCATGGTGGAAAGCCCGTTGCGCATCATCCTGTTCATCCTCCTGGTCAGCGTCGCGGCGGTCGCCGTCCACATCTACCTCTACCGGCGGCTCTTCCGTGACACGTCCACGCACCCCGCGTGGCGGCGGGGGGGCCGGGTGCTGCTGGCGGCGCTGTGCCTGCCGCTGCTGCTGTCCTGGGTGGTGACGCGCGTGGCGCCCTCCGCGTTCATCGTCGCGGTGTTCGCGTGGACGTGGATGGGCGTGGCCGTGTACCTGCTGCTCGCGCTGGCGGCGGTGGGCGGCGCGCGCTGGCTCGTCGCGCGCACCCGGGGCCAGCGCGGCGTCCCCGCCTCCCTCGCGACCGCCCCTTCGGCGACGCCGTCCCTGGCCGACCTGTCCGTCACCGTGCCGCCCCCCGCCGCGCCTCCCGTGGATGAGGAGCGACGGCGGTTCCTCGCGCGGGCCACCGCGGGCGGCGCGGTGCTCGCGGCTGGCGGGCTGACGGGCTACGGCATGTGGAGCGCCTTCCATCCGCCGGTGGTCAACGAGATCGCGGTGCGGCTGCCCGGCCTGCCCAAGGCGCTGGATGGCTTCACCCTCGTCCACCTGAGCGACATCCACGTGGGCCCCATCATCCAGCGCCGCTTCATGGACGAGCTGGTGTCGCGCTGCAACGCGCTCAAGCCAGACCTCGTCGCCATCACCGGCGACCTGGTGGACGGCACGGTGAGCGACCTGCGCCACTCCGTCGCGGCGCTCCAGAACCTCCAGGCGCGCGCGGGCACGCACTTCATCACCGGCAATCACGAGTACTACTGGAACGCGAGCGCCTGGTCGGACGCGCTCACCGGCCTGGGCATCAGCGTGCTGCGCAACCGCCGCGTGTCCATTGGTGACGCGGGCGGCGCGTTCGACCTGGTGGGCGTGGACGACTGGTCCATGCGCCACGGCCCCCAGGGCTACAACCTGGACGCCGCGCTCGCCGGACGCGCGCCGGACCGCGCCGCGGTGCTGCTCGCGCACCAGCCCTCCAACTGGGATGTCGCGGCCAAGGCGGGCATGGGGTTGCAGCTGTCCGGACACACCCACGGCGGGCAGTTCTTCCCCTTCACGCTCGCCGTCTCCGCCATCTGGAAGCACGCCGCCGGCCTCTTCCAGGAGGGCGACCGCCACCTCTACGTCAGCCGCGGCACGGGCTTCTGGGGCCCGCCTCTGCGCGTCGCCGCACCGTCCGAAATCGTTAAGGTGACGCTTCTGGCGTGAGGTGTAGATTTACCCGGAAATGGGCAAGGAACCAGCGAAGCGCGAAATCAAGCAGGAGCGGGCCGCTCGGACCCGAGTCGAGATCCTGGAGGCGGCCATCACGCTGTTCGCCCGGCGGGGCTACCTGTCGACGACGATGTCGGACCTGGCGAAGGCCATCCGGATGACGCCTGGCGCGCTGTACTGGCACTTTCCCACCAAGGAGGACCTGCTGCTGGCGGCCATCGACGAGCTGCACCAGCGCTACCTGGCGGAGTTCGCGCCGCTGCTCGCCGAGCGCCGCCACCTGTCCGGCCGGGAGCAGCTGGTGTTCGTCGTCTCGCGCACGTCGCAGTTCCTGCGCTACCACCGCGAGTACGGCATCTTCTTCGGGATGCTGTCCGCGGAGTCCGCGGACTCCAACGACCGGGTGGCGGAGACGCTGCGAGAGAAGATCGCCGTCTACGTGCAGGTGCTGGCGGGGATGATCCGCTACGGCCAGAAGCGGCAGGAGTTCCGCGCGGAGGTGGATCCGCTGCACATGGCCCACACGATGATGGGCGGCTACCTGGGCATCCTGCTGCACCACAACCTGTTCCGCGCCATCGTGAACTACGACCCGCTGATGGCGTCGTTGGATCAAATCCTCTCCGGCGGCTTGCACGTGCGAGGACCGCTGGGCTAGCGACCGGCGCGGCACCCGCCCAAAGAAGACGCCCGGCCCCCCTGAAGCGGTGGGACCGGGCGTTTTTCATTTCAGCGGTGGAACACCCCCGCTCCCCCGGGAGGGGAAGCGGGGTGCGCCGCGCTTCGCGCTACGGCATCTCCAGGGGGCTCTGCGAGTTCTGCGGCTGGCGCTCGGTGCGCGGCAGGAAGTCCGCCGCGTTGTTGTCCGAGTCCTGGCCGTTGCCCGCGAACTCATCCGCGCCGCCCGGGAGCATGCTCGCGACGGTGGAGGAGGCCCGCGCCTTGCGCTCCACGCTGCCGCCCTTGCCAGGGGGCGCCGGAGCCGCGGCCCCTTCCACCACGGTGCGGCCCGTGCCGTACCCCACCGTGTCGACCACGCCGGTCATGACCACGGGGTCCAGCGTCACGTCCGCCGTGCCCAGGCGGACGTTGCCCGTGGAGCCGGAGATGTCCGTGCCGCCCCAGGTGTAGTCCGCGGGCACCGTCGTCGTGGAGTAGCTGCTGCCCGCGACCAGGTAGTAGCCGTGCGCCTTGATGGTCGCGTTCGGCAGCGTGGCCAGCACCGAGAAGTTCACCGTGGAGCTGGTGGTGCTCGCGGTGCGGTAGAGCAGCTTCCAGCCCGTGATGTCGACGTCGCCCTCGGTCGGGTTGTACAGCTCGATGAAGTCGTCCGCGTTCACCGTCAGACCCTGGCCGGCGATCTCACTGATGACCACGTGACCCTGCGGCAAGGCGACCGTGACGGTCGCCTGCTTCGTCACGCCCGCGTAGGTCGCGGTGAGCTGCCCGCTGCCCGTCGCCTGCGAGGCGGTGAAGGTCACCGTGGCGGTCGTCTGACCCTCCGGCACCGTCACCGTCGAGGCCGACAGCGAACCCTGCGCCGCGGGAGCGAACGCCACCGACACGGCCGCGCCGCCCACCGAGGCCTTGCGGTCCAGCGTCACGGTGAACACCTGCTCCTTGCCCGTCGTCACCGTCACCGTGCCCGGCGTGACGCTGGCGAGCTTCGCGGGCGGCGGCAGCACGGTCAGCGACGCCGTGCGGGTGATGCCGTTGAGCGAGGCGGACACCGTGCCCGTCCCCTCTCCATCCGCCGCGGCGGTGAACGTCACCGTCGCGGTCGTGGCACCCGCGGCCACCGTCACCGTCGTGGCCGACAGCGCGCCGAAGGGCGTGCTCGCCGCGTCCGGGGCCAGCGCCAGCAGCACCTGCACCGGGGCCGACGGAGCGGCGTCCAGCGTCACGGTGTACGCCTGCTGCGCGCCCGCGTTCACCGTCGCGGTGGACGGGGTGAGCCCCACCAGCCGGGGCACGTCCGTGGCGACGTTCACGGTGGCGCTCAGGCCGGCCACCGTCACCGTGCCAGAGCCGGTGCTGGCCTCATCCACGGTGAGGTCGAAGGTGGCCGTGAGCGCGTCCGTGACCACCGGCTGGAGCGTGAAGGCGCCAAAGCCCGACGGCGTCGCCACCGGGGCCAGCGTCGTGCCCGCCGGCACGGGCCGGTCGAACGTCACGGTGAAGCGCGCCGTGCCGCCCGGGGCCACGGCCACCGTCTGGGGCGTGAGGCCCGTGGGGGACGCCGCCTCGTTCGTGCCCAGCACGCGCAGCGTGGTCCTCTGGGAGGACGTGCCCAGCGTCGCGGTGAGCTCCACCGCGGACGCCTGCGCCAGCGCGCTCAGCGTCACGGCCGCGCTCGTCTGGCCAGCGGGAATCACCACCTGCCCGTTCGCCGCGACCAGCGCCGTCGGGGCGCTGGACGTGATGTTCACGGTGACATCCACCGGGTAGGCGGAAGCCATCGTCACCGTGGCGGGCTGCGGGAGGGCCTGGGTGCCGCCCACGCGCACGAAGCCGCCGGACGTGAACGCCGTCAGCGCCGGCACGGGCGGCAGCGGAACGACCATGTCCGCCGCGCTCCGGGGCACCAGCTTGTGGGCGCTGAAGTTGAACGTCAGCACGCCGCGCAGCGCGGTGTACTCGGTGCCCAGCACCTGCGTGGGGTAGCTGTAGGCCTGGTCATCCACCATCAGGCCCGAGGACGCCGGGTTGCCGGACTTGTTCTCGTCGACGATGAACTCGCGGTTGCTGTTCTCCAGCCGCGTGTTGAAGACGTCGCGCACCTCCACCAGCGCGCCCTCCAGGGCCTTCGCCTTGGGGCCGCCGGTGCGGATGGCCTCCGTGCGCACTACCACTGGGGCGGGCGGCGCGTTGCCACCGCTGTGCTTCGTCACCGTGCCGTCCGTCACCTCCAGCAGGCCGAAGTAGTCCTTCAGCGTGCCTTCGACGCGGATGTTGTCACCCACCGCCACGGCGGACTTGAGCGAGTAGATGAAGAGGCCGGAGTTCTCCGCCCCCTTGCCCGCCGGGTAGTTGGCCACCTGCACCCAGTAGCCACGGTCCGCCTTCGCGTCCACGGCGGTCACCACCACGTCGTCCACGGCCACCTTGGTGCCGATGAGCGACGTGTTGCCGAAGGACGGCGTCGCCTTCACGTCGTAGACGGTGGTGTTGCACACGCCACCGGCGGGGCTGGCCGCGGGGCACGCGTCGCACGCGTCACCCACGCCGTCGCCGTCCGTGTCCTTCTGGTCCGGGTTGGCCACCAGCGGGCAGTTGTCCAGGGGGGTGAGCACGCCGTCGTAGTCGAAGTCGGTCGGGTCCGCGACCGAGCACGCGTTCGCGTCCGTCGGGCAGCCGTCGCACACGTCGCCCTTGCCGTCGCCGTCGGTGTCCTTCTGGTCCGCGTTGGCCACGAACGGGCAGTTGTCGCGCCACGTGGGCACGCCGTCGTGGTCGTCGTCATCGCCGCGGAAGGCCACGCACGAGGTGGTCCCCGCCTCCAGGGGGCACGGGTCGCACGCGTCGCCCACGCCGTCGCCGTCCGTGTCCAGCTGCCGCCCGTTGTCCATGGGACGCACGGGGTTGAAGATGGTGGGGCAGTTGTCGACGGAGTCCGGGATGCCGTCCGCGTCCGCGTCCTGCGCGCTCGCCACGCCCGAATAGACGGTGGAGCCGTTGACGGCGGCGGCCGGGAAGCTCGTGTTCACCGCGTTGCGCGCGGGCTCGCACGTGGGCTCGTTCGTGGGCGTACCGCACGCGAACAGCGGGTAGAGGCCCTGGGTGTCCGTGGAGCCCTGGAACTCCGCCAGCGTCTTGCCGATCTCCGACTTCACGCACGCGGCCTTCTGGGTGCCGCACACCGCCAGCGCGTCACAGACGTCCGTGCCCTTGAGGCCGTCCACCAGCGCCTGGTCACCGTAGAGCGGCTTGCCGCCGCGCATCGTCAGCACCACGTCCTGCGGCTCCGCGGCGATGACCGCGCGGAACGGCGAGGCGGCGTGGGTCCCCAGCCGGTAGATGGCCAGGTCCGCCACCTTGTTCGGCGCGATGCGGCCCACGCGCGCGTAGAAGTCCACCGCGTCCGCCGCGTTGGACGTCACCATGCGCCACAGGTCCTCGTCGGTGAAGGTGTTGGCGTACCGCGTGGCGTTGAGGTGGTCCGCGCAGCGCAGCTCGCGCAGGAGGTTCATGGAGCCGGAGCGGATCCAGTCCGTGCCCAGGGCGATGTTCACGCCCACCCGCTTGAACGCCGTCACCATGGCCGTGTCGCCGTACAGCGAGATGTTGGAGCGCGGCGACCAGATGAGCCCGGTGCCGTGGGCCGCCATCTCCGAGATCTCCCGGGCGGTGAGGCCCACGCCGTGGATGATGGCCGAGCGCGGGAACAGCACGTTGCCGGAGCCCGTGGACAGGCAGCGGAACTCGTTGAGCGCCGTGGTCGCGATGCCCTCCGCGATGTGCGGCAGGTACGCGGACACGCGCGACGTGAGCGTCACCGACGACGGGAAGCCGCTGTAGGAGCACCCCTCCGTCAACAGGGTGCCGCTGCTGTCACCCAGCGGGAAGGTGTCCGAGTCCGCGTACCCCCCAGCCAGCCCCTCCTGCTGCGCGACGGTGGACACGTCCAGGTTGCGCAGGAAGCCCAGCTGACCGCCCGCGCCCGCGATGGACGTGGTGCCCGACATCACCTGGCGCAGCTCCGACCAGCGGATCGCATCCGCCTTGGTATTGGAGCCGTTGCTCAGGCGCGTGTGGCTGTTGGCGCCCGTGCGCCACTCGTGGCGGTGCTCGTAGCGCTCCGTGCTGGTGCTCGCCAGCGGAGAGCCCGGGTAGGTGATGTGGTCGTGCGGGTTGATGAGGCCCGGGGAGATGACGCCCGTGGGGCACAGCACCGCGGTCGCCTCCGCGGCGCCGGCCGCCTGCGAACAGTCGCACGCGGCGCAGGTGATGACGCCCTGGGCGTTCACCAGCACCTGGCCGCCCGTCAGCGTCTCACCGTCCTTGAGCACCACGCCGGTGAAGAGCTTGCCCGCCGTGCCCACCTTGGTGACGGCGCAGGTGGCGCCGTCCGCGAGCGGCGCGGGAGGCGTGGACCAACACTGGGTATTCTGCGTGGGCGTGACGGTACAGTCCGCCTCGCACCCGTCGCCGCTCACCGTGTTGCCGTCGTCACAGGCCTCGTTGGCGTCCTTGACGCCGTCGCCGCACTTCCCACCCGGCGTCGTGGGCGTGATGGTGCAGTTCGACTCGCAGCCGTCGCCGTTGATGGTGTTGCCATCGTCACATTGCTCGCTGCCCTCCTTCTTCCCGTCCCCGCAGACCACCTTGTTGGGAACTTCGGGTTCGCTGGAACCACAGGCATTGGCCAAGAGAAGGACCGCGCCTAGGGCGGCCAGCAATAAACGGGGTGAGCTGCGCATGAAGCCTCCTGCCCGAAGGCAGAGCCGTGAAGGAAGAGTCGGAGCGACGTGAAAGCCCACCGTGCCTCGCATGCGGGATGGCACAGGGGTGCAACATTTCAGCGATACCTGACCCGTGAAGTCCACTCCGTGGAGCCCCAAAGGCCTCCCGTGTGCCGGAAGGTGTGGTAGGAGCACACCCAACGTGTGGGGGAGCCAGCGGATGACGCGGCCGCCCACGTTCTAGAGTAGGGGGGAACATGATTACCCGGAATCCATCCAGCGCCGTGTCGCGCTTCCTGGACACGCACCTGCGCCGCGACGCCCAGGCGCGAGAGCTGTCGGTGGCGCGCTTCATGAGCCTGCTGTCCGGCCTCTGCGTGGTGGTGGCGGCGGCGCTGGGCCCGTCGATGGGCTGGGATCTGACGTTGGCGCTGATGGGCCTCGCGGCGGTGCTGGCGGGCTACTACGCGTGCATGTGGTGGGTGCTGCGCTCGGGCGCGTTCCACCCGGCCATCCCGTGGCTCAACGTCTTCATCGAGGTGAGCATCCCCGCGGTGGTGCTCACGTTCGACCTGCGCTACCAGGGCCCCGTCTACGCCCTCACGGCGCCCACGCTGGTCATCTGGGGCACGCTGGTGACGCTGGCGGGCCTGCGCAGCAACCCGCGGCTGGGGCTGGCGGCGGGCGCGCTGGTGGCGGCGGAGTACCTGGCGCTCTACTTCGGCTTCGTGCGGCCGCTGCTGCCGGAGCAGCCGCTCATCACGCTGGCGCCGCTGTTCATCTGCGTGCGCGCGTTCTTCTTCGTGGCCACCGGGGCGCTGACGGCGACGCTGGCGCGGCACTTCCTGGAGCGCACGCGGAGCGCGCTCGCGGCGCTGCGCGAGCAGGAGGTGATGGGCAAGTACGTGCTGCACGAGCGGCTGGGCGCGGGCGGCATGGCGGAGGTGTACCGGGCCACGTACTCGCCGGAGGGTGGCTTCGAGAAGCAGGTCGCCTTGAAGCGCATCCTGCCGTCGTTCGCGGACGACGCGGCCTTCGTGACCTTGTTCCGCCGCGAGGCGGAGCTGTGCTCGTCGCTGTACCACCCCAACATCGTCCAGGTGTTCGACCTGGGCCGTCACGGTGGCACCTACTTCCTGGCGATGGAGTACGTGGATGGCCTGCCGCTCAGCGGCGTGCTCAAGCCCCAGGGACGCAAGCCGCTGCCCCTGTCCGCCGCGACGTTCCTGGCCGCGGAGCTGGCGTCCGCGCTGGACTACCTTCACCGCCGCACGAGCGCGGACGGAGAGCCGCTGCGGCTGGTCCACCGGGACCTCAACCCGCCCAACATCCTGGTGTCGCGCATTGGCGAGGTGAAGCTGTCGGACTTCGGCATCGCGCGCGACGCGGCCCGCGCCCACCTCACCGTGGCCGGCAGCGTGCGTGGGAAGCTGGGCTACATGGCGCCCGAGCAGGCCATGGGCCAGGACATCGACGGTCGCGCGGACCTCTTCGCGTTGGGGCTCACGCTGCACGAGGCCCTCACGGGGCGGCGCGCGCTGAGCGGCGATTCGGAGGAGATGCTGCTGCGCGCGGCGGTGGATCAGGAGGTCGTGCCGCCCTCGCGGCTCAACCCCGCGGTGCCGCTGGCCCTGGACATGATCGTCATGTCGCTCCTTCAAAAGGACCCGCAGCGGCGCACGCCCAACGGCGCGGCGCTGCGCCAGCAGCTGCTGGCGCTGGAGGGCCCCGCGGCCCCCTTCCCTCATGGACAGGCGGAGCTGGGGCGGGTGGCGCGCGAGGCGAAGGAGCTGGCGCGGCAGCTCCTTCAGGAGACCGACGAGACGGTCGTCCGCGACGTGCCAGCGGTGCGCTCGGCCTGACGAGCGTGGACGCTGCGCGGAGCCAGAGGGCGCGCTAGAACGCGAGGCGTTCCTCCTCCGCCTGGAGCCTCCGCTTGGACATCGCCGTCGTCACCTACGCAGGTATGCCGCAGCTGTATCCACTGGACGCGCCGCTGGTGCCCGCGCTGCGGGCGCTGGGCATGAACGCGCAGCCGGTCATCTGGGACGACCCGGCGGTGGACTGGAGCCGCTTTGGCGCGGCGGTGGTGCGCAACGCCTGGGACAGCCACCTGCGCCGGGAGGAGTTCATCGCGTGGGCGGACCGCGTGGGCGCCGTCACGCGGCTCTTCAACCCGGCGGAGGTGCTGACCTGGAACACGCACAAGGGCTACCTGAAGACGCTGGAGGCGCGGGGGCTGCCCCTGACGCCCACCGTCTGGGTGGCGCCCGGGGGCACGCTGGACGTGGCGGCGGTGGCGCGGGAGCGCGGCTGGGACGCGGTGGTGCTCAAGCCCGCGGTGGCCGCCGGCGGGCTCAAGGTCTTCATCTTCCGGCGCGAGCAGTGGCACGACGCCAGCGCGAAGGTGGAGGAGCTGGCGAAGGAGGGGGATGTGATGGTGCAGCCCTACCTCACCGCTTTCGAGACCGAGGGCGAGCGCTCCTACATCTTCTTCAACGGCGACTTCAGCCACGCGGTGCGCCGCCCGCCCACGCTCGCATCCGCGCCGCGGGGGTTCGCGGAGCCGACGGGCTTCACTCCGGACAACGCGGAGGAGCGGGAGATCGCGCACACCGTGATGGAGGCGTCGGGGGGAAGGCGGCTGTTGTACGCGCGCGTGGACATGGCCACGGACAACGCGGGGAAGCCCCGGTTGCAGGAGGTGGAGGTGACGGAGCCCTGCCTCTTCCTGACGCTCGACGCGGGCGCGCCGGAGCGGATGGCGAGGGCAGTCATCGCCCGCTTGTAGGCCCGTCGCCTCGCCTTTCGACCACTCGTGGACACCCGGGTGGCCTTCAGGGCGACACGGGGACGGCGGATGGGGTTATGACAAGGCCATGCGAGCTCTGTTGCTCTCGCTGCTCATCCGGCAGCACATGGCACTCCAGGAGAAGTTCAACGCCAAGTATCCGCACCCGTGGTTGGTGTGGGAAGCGGGCGCGTGGAACGTCCCCGAGGAGCAGAACGTGGCGGCCACCCGGCTGCCCATGATGGACCTGCGCGACTGCCTGCCCGCGGGCGACGCGCTGTGCTTCGAGCTGATGGGGGTGGCGGATCGCGGCCCCCTCAAGCTGGGGCGCGCGTCGCAGAACACCTTCGTCGTCAACGACGCGACGGTCTCTCGCGAGCAGTTCGCCCTGCACCCCACCTCGGATGGTGGCTGGAAGGTGGAGCGGCTGGCGCAGTCCCGGCCGGTGACGGTGAACGGGGAGGCGCTGGAGGCCGAACAGCCCCGCATCCTGAGGACAGGCGACGAGCTGAAGGTGGGCGACGTGCGCCTCACCTTCCACGATGCCGCGTCGTTCAACGCCCGCATCGCCCGCATCGCCGCGCAGGTGCTGGCCCAGGCTGGAACGCCGCCGCCACAGCGCTGACGGTCGCTCACCGCCACGCGTCGCCGCCTGACGCCTCACGCTGGCGGCGGCCCAGCGGGCGCGCCCCTACCGCACCCCGGTGTCGAGCATCGTGTCCCCGGGGCCGTGGCCATTCACACGGCGCCCCTCGCGCTCACTGCGACGCGAACGGATCATTGACCGCACCCCGACTTCCGCCCTTGCGGCCCGTGCCACGGGTCGGCGCGCGGCGCGGTCCCGGGCTCGCCTTCACGAGCGGCACGGTCAGCTCCGCAACGAAGGCATCCTGCTTCAGCTCCACCGGACGCTCCAACGGCGCGTAGCCGGCCAGCTCCACGCGCAATCGCGGAGGCACCTCCTGCCGGCTCAGCGCCTTCATCAGCGGCGTGACGCCCAGCTCCTCGCCCGTGTCCACGCGGACCACCTTCGCGCCCGGTGGGGACGAGTGCACCGTCAGCGTCACCGCGTCGGCCGCGCCCATCCGCGGCGCGTCGACCGCGCCCATCCGTGGCGCGACGGCCGGGGCCGGAGCCACCGCGACGGACGCCGGCAGCGCCTTGGGCTCGGGGGCGGGCTCGGGCGCGCGCATCGAATGCAGGCCCGTCCACGTGGTGATGCCGGACACCAGCGCGAGCGCCGTCAGCCCCACCACCACCTGGAGCCGCCGGTCGCGCAAGACGCCGGGCACCCGCATGCGCAGGGTGGGCCGCTCCGCCTCCTCCAGGACCTCCGTGCGCGGCGCCTCCCGGGGCTGGGTGGGCATCAGCAGGAGCGATGTGGTGACCTCCGCCAGTTGCTGCGGCCGAGCCTCCGGCTCCTTCGCCAGGCAGCGCATCACCAGCGCCGCCAGCTCCTCCGGGAGCGGCTCGCCCGACGGCAGGTGCGAGGGCAGGGGCGGCGGAGGCTGGGTGATGATCTGCACCACCAGCTGCCCGAACGCCGCGGCCTGGAAGGGCGGGTGGCCGGAGAGCATCTCGTAGAGGATGTTGCCCACCGCGTAGATGTCCGCGCGGGCGTCCACCGGCAGCCCCGCGGCCTGCTCCGGCGCCATGTACGCGGGCGTGCCAACGATGGTGCCATCCAGCGTGCCGGTGAGGTTCACGCCCGTCTGCGTGGTGATGAGCTTGGCGACGCCGAAGTCCAGCACCTTCACGAAGTCCTGCTGTCCGGAGCGCTGGCTGATGAAGAGGTTGTCCGGCTTGATGTCCCGGTGCACCACGCCCACCTGATGGGCCGCGCCCAGCGCCGCGCACACCTGCACGCCCATGCGCTGCACCCGCGCGAGCGTCAGCCCCTCCTCCTTCAAGAGCGCGGCCAGGCTCTGCCCGCGCAGGAGCTCCATCACGCAATAGACGTATCCGTCAGGGGACGCGTCCACGAAGTCGAAGATCTCCACGATGTGCTCGTGGTTGATCTGATTGACGGTGCGCGCCTCCTGGAAGAAGCGCTGCACGAACGAGCTGTCCCGCGCGTGCTCCGGCCGCAGCACCTTGAGCGCCACCTGCCGGCCCAGCCGCACGTGCCGCGCCTGGAACACCCGCCCCATGGAGCCTTCGCCCAGCAGCCGCTCGAGCTGGTAGTTCCCCAGCACCGCGCCCTCCTGGACCTCCAGCCCGGGCGGCGTCATCACGGCCGGGGTCCCGCCCCCGTCGGTCACGGCGCCTCCGGATTCGGACAGGACTGTGTGCGCGAGGAGATCGTCGGTGACCATGGAGAAATCAGGTCTCCATGGCGAGGCGACCCTGCAACCCAAGGGAGGGCATCTATCGTGCGCGAGTGGGTAGAACTTTCGGCACGTGACGATTCACCCGCCCCGCGCCGCGTGGACAGGTGGCGTATGCGACAACCGCGCACCCCGGCTCCACGGACATTGAAATACGTCTCCATACAGCGCACTCCCGTCCTCTCCCCGGCCCAGGATGGTCGCTGCTCGGATGCGGTTGGTCAACGTGGGCGGAGGTCGTCACGCCCTCGGGGACGAGCGGAGTGTTCCCGGCGCACATCGAGCGGCGGCCGGGCTGCCTGGCCTCCGCGCGGCGGGGAGATGACTCGGTGGGGGAAGCTTGCCGAGGACCGGGGGGCTCCGCATCCCTGAAGAACAAGGAGGCGTGAAGATGGCGGACAAGAGGCTCTGGATCCTGGTGGCCAACGCGAGTCGCGCCCGGCTCTTCGCCACGGATGCGAAGGCGGAGAAGTGGGACCTCATCGAGCAGTTCCAGCATGACGAGAGCCGGACCAAGCCCGTCGATCTCTTCAATCAGGCGGACAACCCCAACGCGGGCACGCTGCACGGCCCGGTGCCGGAGAACGACCCCAACGGCCGGAGGGAGCTGGAGCACGAGCGCTTCGCCCGGGAGCTGTCCGGGCACCTGGACCGGGGCGTGGACTCGCACGCGTTCGACCAGCTGGTCATCGCGGCGCCACCGGCGTTCCTGGGCATGCTGCGGGGGCGGCTCAGCACGCGCGTGAGGCAGCGGGTGCGGCTGGACCTGGACGCGGACTACTCGAACCTGCCAGCGAGGGACCTGCCCGACCGCGTCCCGCTGCTCTAGGCAGGCGGCCGGGCGAGGGGTTCGGGGCCCGGGTCTGGTATAGACCTGGGTACCTTCTTCGCGCTGGCGTGCCATGTCTCCATCCTCCTTGAGCTCCCTGACACTGCGTGGGCGGCTGCTGCTGTACATGACCCTGGTGTCGTGCGTGCCGCTCCTGACGCTCACCGGGTTGCAGGACGCGTTGATGCGCCAGCAGACGGAGGCGCAGATCGAGTCCTCGCTGCGCATGGAGGCGGAGGGCTTCAAGGACCTGCTGGAGTCCACCCTGGCGGAGCGCGAGTCGAGCGCGCACAGCTGGGCGGAGGACCCGGTGCTCCGGGGCGCGCTGCGCACGAAGGACGCGGCCGCGAGCGACGCGATGCTGGCGCTGCTCCAGCGGCGCTACCTCACCCTCAACGGCATCGTGCTCTTCAACGACTCGGGCGGGGTGGTCTCCGCGAGCGCGCCCGCGCTGCGCGACGCGTACGCGAAGGGCGCGGAGGCGGTGCGCCAGGCCGCGTGGTTCCGCGAGGCCCAGACCGGCCGCACCACGGCGGAAGGCGTGGAGGCGGAGGACCCCATCTTCAGCGTGCACGTGCTGCCCCTGGCGGTGCCGGTGATGGACGAGCAGGGCCAGCGCCTGGGCGTGCTGCTCGCCGCGTTCGACTGGGGCCAGGTGAAGGAGCTGGTGAAGCCCGCGCTCGCCCGGGCCCAGCAGCGCGGACACCGCAGCTTCTCCCTGGAGGTGCGGGGCGCGGACGGCCGGACGCTGTTCAACTCCGGCAAGGGCGCGCGCGACGACGCGGGCCGCGTGTCCGTGGTGGCGGTGGATGGCCTGGACGTGCGCGACGTGGGGGACGGCTGGAAGTTCATCGCCCAGGTGGACCCGGAGGAGGCCTACGCGCCCCTCAACCAGACGCGCCGGCTGGTGCTGGGACTCGCGGCCCTCTTCGTGGCGGCGGTGGGCCTGGGCTCGTGGGTGATGGCGCGCGGCATCACCCGGCCCCTGCGCGCGCTGAGCGAGGTGGTCCGCCGCGTCGTGAAGGAAGGCGACCTCACGCAGGTGATGGAGGTGAAGGCGGGGCGGGACGAGGTGGGGGAGCTGACGCAGGCCTTCGGGCAGATGATGAAGAACCTGCACGAGACGGCCACCAGCCTCCAGCAGGGCACGCGCGTGCTCAGCGAGACCGTGGCGGAGCTCAACCTGGCCTCCGAGGTCCAGGAGCGCAACGTGGCCCGGCAGGCCGCCGCGCTCCAGGAGACGCAGGTGACGGCGCAGGAGATCAAGCAGACGTCGCTCCTGGCCGCGGAGAAGGCGGAGACGGTGCTGGGCGTGGCGGCGCGCGCGGAGGAGGTGGGCCGCGCGGGCGAGGTCGCCATCCGCGACAGCCTGGGGGGCTTCCAGGGCCTGCATGAACAGTCCGGAGAGATGGCCATGCGCATCGTGCAGCTCAACGAGCGCACGCAGCAGATTGGCGGCATCACCCAGACGGTGAAGGACCTGGCGGACCAGTCCAACATGCTCGCGCTCAACGCGGCCATCGAAGCGGTGCGCTCCGGCGAGCACGGCAAGGGCTTCAGCGTGGTGGCGCGGGAGATCCGCAACCTGGCGGACCAGTCCATCCAGGCCACGGAGAAGGTGCGCGACATCCTGGGAGACCTGGGCCACGCCATCATCTCCACGGCGAAGATGACCGAGCAGAGCCACTCCAGCGTCGCGGAGGGCCTGGAGCAGGTGCGCACCAGCGGCGATCACCTGAAGGAGCTGGCCACCATCGTCCAGGACAACGCCGCGGCGGCGCGGCAGATCGCCGGCGCGGTGAACCAGCAGAACGCGGGCATCGCGCAGATCTTCAGCGCGGTGACGGACCTGTCCTCGATGATGGCGGAGACGCAGGCGAGCCTGAGGTCCACCACCGGCGCGGCGAAGCGGCTGCAGGAAGTCGCGGGCCAGATGGAAGGCGTCGCGCGGTCCTACCGCATCTGACCTGGAGCGCACCGTGGCCGCCGTCCCCGCCGTGAAGGCCGTGCTGCTGGACCTGGGCAACGTGCTGGTGTTCCACGACAACGCCCTGCTCTTCGCGCGGCTCGCGGCGCGGGCCGGGCTGGAGCCCCCGGAGGCGGCGCGGCGGCTCACCGGCGCCGGGTGGACCGCGGCGAACCGGGGCCTGCTGGACGCGGAGGGCATCCGCCGGGACGTGTGCGGCGCGCTGGGCGTGGACCTGCCGATGGAGGAGTTCGCGCCCTTGTGGAGCAGCCACTTCACGGTGCACGACGCCGTGCTGCCGCGCGTGGAGGGGCTCCAGGGCCGGGTGAAGCGGGTGCTGGTGTCCAACACCAACGCGCTGCACGTGGCGTACGTGAAGCCGCTCCTCCCGCTGCTCCAGCGCTTCGACGCGCTCGTGCTCAGCTGCGAGGTGGGGCACGTGAAGCCGGAGCCCGCCATCTACCGGCTCGCGCTGGAGAAGGCGGGCTGCGCTCCGGAGGAGGCCGCTTTCTTCGACGACCTGCCGGAGTTCGTGGACGCGGCCCGGGCGCTGGGGCTGCGCGGGTTCGTCTTCACGGACGCGCCCGCGTTCGACGCGCAGCTGAAGTCGCTGGGGCTGTGAGCGGCTACAGGTAGCGGGCCAGGGGCGGCTCGCCCTGGGCGGCCTCCGTCCACTTGAGCATCGCGGGCAGGCCGAGCACCGCGTCGCGGTACGCGGCGATCTCCGGGCGGAACGGCACGCCGTAGGTGACGAAGCGCGTGATGACGGGCGCGTAGAACGCATCCGCGATGGAGAAGGTGCCGAAGAGGAAGGGCCCGCCCTTGCCATGGCGTTCGCGGCAGCCCATCCACAGCGCCTGGATGCGCGCGATGTCCCCGTGCACGCCCGGCGCGTCCAGCCCCGGCACCGACTTGCGCGCGGTGATGTCCATGGGGAGGTTCGTGCGCAGCGCCTGGAAGCCCGCGTGCATCTCCGCCGTGATGGAGCGCGCCACCGCGCGCGCCGCGCGGTCCTCCGGCCACAGCTTCGCGGCGGGGAAGGCTTCCGCCAGGTACTCACAGATGGCCAGCGAATCCCAGACCACCGTGTCGCCGTGCTTGAGCACCGGCACGCGCCCGCTGGGCGAGTGCAGCGCGATGAGCGCCGCCGTCTCCGGCGTGTCCAGCGGCACCAGCACCTCGTGGAACGGCTGACCCGTGTGGGCCAGGGCCAGGTAGGGGCGCAGAGACCAGGAGGAGAAGTTCTTGGAACCAACGACCAGGGTGAGTTCGGACATGGCGCGGCACCATAGCGCCGCGCGCCCGTCCGTCAGCCTCAACCGTCCACGGGCACGCGCTTACGGCCCAGCAGTGAACGCACGCGCGACAGGAGCGCCCCCTCGCCGCGCTCCTCCGCCGGCGCGTCGATGCGGAACACCGCCACCGGCAGCCGGATGTTCTTCAATTCGTTGCGCCCCAGGCGAACGGGCGGCGCCTTCAGCCGGCCCTCCACCTGCGCCGCCACCGTCTCGCTGACGTAGACGGTGCCCGGCCGGGCCAGGGACTCGATGCGGGCCGCCAGGTTGACGCCCTCGCCGAACACGTCGCCGTCGCGGTGCACCACCATGCCCAGGTGCGCGCCGGCGCGAACGGAGATCCGGCGCTCGGTGGGCACGCCGCGGTTGCGCGCGTCCACGGCCGAGCGCCACTCCAGCGCGAACGACACCGCGGGCAGGCTTGACTCGAACTCCAGGAGGAAGCCGCCCTCCTCCATCCGCTTCACCTCGCGGCCTCCGTGGCGCGACAGCAGGCCGCGCACGAGCAGCCCGTGCTCCTCATGCAACGCGCGTTGGAGGGACTCATCGCGCCAGCGTTGACCTGCGGGGGCCTCCATGTCCGTGAACATGATGGCCGACATCTTCCGGGGCTCCGGGGCCTCCACCACCATCGTGCATCCTCCCTCCCCCCGGCGTGAAACGACCGAGATGCTACCGCACGACGGGCACCGGCTCCCAACCACCCCGGGAAGGCGCCCGGGCGGACGCGTCCCGGGGGACGCAACCGCGCGAAGACAGAGGCGGACCCAGGTCCGCGCTCCCAACGTAGCGCGCCCCTGACGCAATGCACCAACCACCCGGGAGGTTCTGGGTCGTGGTTGTCCAGCACCCGACGCGTCGGGGTGGGAGGCGTCAGGTGCCCGTCAGGTGATGGGGGCGCTCCACGTCCAGCGCGGGCACGGGGGGCCCAGGGGCCATGATCCACTCAGACGAAAAGGTCCGGCAGATGGCGCGCTCGCTGCTGCCATCCAAGAACCGGGAGGCCGCGCGCTCGGCGCGAGCGCGCCTCCACCGCGCGGCCCGCCGGGAGATCCATCAAGAGCTGGCGGAGTGGTCCAAGTCCGGGGACCTGGAGGCGGACCCGCCGGCCTTCGCGCCGTGGGAGGCCCGGGAGATCCGCGACGCGGTGAACTGGCGACGTGGCGGCGACAAGGTGAACCCGTTCATCCGCTGGGCCACCGTGCGCACGCGCGGGCTGCGCCGGGAGGATCGCCTGAGCCACGTGCGCAGCCTGGTGTCCAAGGGCGTCATCGGCGAGCACGCGCTGGGCCACCTGGAGGACACGGCCGCGTTCCGGGACCCGGTCGAAGCCGCGTGGCGCAACCGCTCTTGGCTGCGCCATGGGCGGCGCCGCCGGGCGGGCCTGATGGACCGAGGAGAGCAGGCCCAGCTGCTGCGCGCGCTGCTGGAAGAGGCCGACGGTCAGCGGACCCTGAATCGCTTCCTGCGCGAGCGTCACCCGTGGCCCCGGACGCTGACCGCCCCCGCCGCCGCCCCGTGCCACCACCGCCCCCGAGCGATGCCGCCGTACCGCCCGCTGCTCGGCGCGCACGACGTGCTCCCCTTCCTGGACTCGCTGGAGCCCAACGCGCACGGCCGCTACTCCTCCGCCTGGGGCACGTTGACGCCGCCCGTGCACTGGATGCGCCTGTTCCTCCAGCGCTTCAAGGAACACCGAGGCCACATCCCCTCCGTGCGCGCCACGCTGGAGGCCGAAGGGCTGCTGAAGCCGCTGCCCCCTGAAGGCGTGAGGGCCCCCGGACGATGATCCACTCCGACGAGAAGGTCCGGCAGATGGCGCGCTCGCTGCTGCCGTCCAAGAGCCCGGCGAATGCGCGCTGGGCTCGTGCGCGGGTGCACCGCGCGGCGCGCAGAGAGGTCCACGAGGAGCTGACGGCCTGGTTGAAATACCGGAACGTGGAGGTGGACGCACCGCCCTGCGCACCATGGGAGGACGCGAAGATCCGCCAGGTGATGGACCACCGGCGGGCCGGCGACAAGGTGAACCCGTTCATCCGCTGGGCCACCGCGCGCACTCGCGACCTGCCTCGTGAAGTCCGCCGGAGCTTCGTGCGGGGACTCCTGCCCCAAGGGGTCATCGGCGAGCACGCGCTGGGGCACCTGGAGCAGACGCCCGCGTTCGAGACGCCCATGATGGCCAAGGAGCGTGAGCGGCACCAGCAGCTCCAGGCCTTGCGCGACAGGGGGACGCGACAGGACCGGGGTGAGCAGGCCCAGTTGCTGCGCGCGCTCCTGCTGAAACCCGACGGGCAGCGCACATTCAATCGCTTCCTGCGCGAGCGTTACACCTGGGCGTCGTCGCAGTGCAACCGGGCGGCCTGGCCGCGGCGCGAGGGCCTTCCGCCCCACCGGCCGCTGCTCGGAGTGCACGACGTCCTTCCCTTCCTGGACACCGTGAAGCCCGACCGGTGGGGTGGCTCCGTCCGAGTCTGGGGGATGTTGGATCCGCCGGCGCACTGGATGCGCCTGTTCCTCCAGCGCTTCAAGGAACACCGGGGCCACATCCCCTCCGTGCGCGCCGCGCTGGAGGCGGAAGGGCTGCTGAAGCCACTGCCCCCTGAAGGCGTGAGGGCCCCCGGACGATGATCCACTCCGACGAGAAGGTCCTGCAGATGGCGCGCTCGCTGCTGCCGTCCAAGAACCGGGAGGCGGCGCGCAAGGAGCGGGCCGTCGCGAACCGCGCGGCACGGCGCGAAGCCCGGCGCGAGCTGGAGACGTGGTTGCGCTACGGCGACATGGAAGCGGACGCCCCCCCGAACGCGCCCTGGAGGAAGGGAGAGATTGAGTTGATGGTGTACGGCCGGCGCGCCGCGGACAAGGTAGCGCCATTCATCCGCTGGGCCACGGCCCGCACGCGCGACATGCCCCATCAAGCCCGCGAGGGCTACGTGCGCGGAATCCTCCCCCCGGGAGTGATTGGGAGGCACGCCTGGTCCCACCTGCGGCAGGAGAACGCCTTCACGGATCCCAATGAAATCGAAGCAAGCAGGGAGCACTGGCGCTACCAGCGACTCAGGGTCCTCAAGCGGGAGCGGCGGGAGATGGCCGATGCGCTGCGGGAGCTGCTCCTCCAGCCCGAAGGGCTCGACACCCTCAACCTCTTCCTGCGCGACTGCACCGCCCTGTGGGCGTCACGGCCGTCGCGATTGGCCTGGATCCGCGGCATGCCTCCTCCGCCGCCCCGCCCGCTGTACGGACCGCATGACCTCTACCCGTTCCTGGACTCGATCAAGCTCGAGGCCCGGGGCGCGTCCTTTCTCTCCTGGGGACGGTTGGAGTCGCCCGCGTCCTGGGTGCGCCTGTTCCTCCAGCGCCTCAAGGAGCACCGGGGCCGGCTCCCCGCCCTGCGGGCCACGCTGGAGGCGGAGGGCGTGCTGACGCCCCTCCGCCCCCCATGGCCCCCGCCTCAGCGGGCCGGAGCAGCCGGCGCGACCTGGGCGCCCTTCAGCTCGTTGACCACGCGCGTGGCCCCGTAGACGTGCTCCAGCGCGGCGAGGATGCCGTCGCCGTGCACCGCCACCGCGCGGTTCGTCTCCGGCACGTAGGCATAGCGGCCCCCCAGCGACGGCAGGTTGCCGTCGAAGATGAGCCCCACCACCTGGCCGTCGCGGTTCACCACCGGCGAGCCGGAGTTGCCGCCGATGATGTCGTTGGTCGTCGCCATGTCCAGCGGCGTCCCCTCCGCCACCTTCCCCTTCGCCTTCACCCACGGCGCCGGCAGCTTGAAGGGCTCCTTGCCGGTGTCGCGCCCGTACGCGCCGCCGAACGTGGTCAGCGCCGGCACGGCCTTGCCGTTGTCATCCCAGCCCTTCACCTGCCCGTAGTTGAGCCGGAGCGTGAAGGTCGCGTCCGGTGCGCCCGCCGTCCCGTTCACCGCGAGGTACGCCTTCGCCAGCCGCTCACCGTTGCGCTTGAGCACCGCCTCCACCGTGTCCTCGTAGCGCTTGCGCGACGCGCGCGTCTCCGCGTCCACCTTGCGCGCCAGGACGATCATCGGATCCTGCGACGCGTCCACCGCGGCCTTGCCGCCCTCCAGCAGCGCCTTGCGCACCTTCACGTCGCCCAGCTTCGTGCCGCGCACCAGCGCGCGCGCCAGGTCCGCGGGCGCCTCCTTGCCCAGCACCAACCGCACGAAGGGATCATCCGCGCCCAGCGTCTCGCGCAGCTTGTTGAAGCCGAACGTCATCTCCAGCGCCTCCAGCTCCGCGGGGATGGGCACCTCGCGCAGCAGCCGCTGCTTCAGGCCCGGGAGCTGGCCGTCGGTGTACTCGCGCAGGCGCTCCGCGTTGGGCTTGGGCAGCTCCTCCGCCGCGCGCACCAGCGCCTGCGCGTGGGCGAAGAGGTCGGAGCGGAACGCGTCCCCCGCGCCCTTCATGCGGTGGTCGTTCATCATCCGGCGCCACGCGTCCAGCGCCTGCGACGTCTCCTCCCACATGCCCTGCGTGAGGGCCTTCGCCTGGGGGTTCGCCTCGATGCGCTTGCGCAGGTCCGCCTCCTCCTGCCGCTTGAGCGCGAGCACCGCGGGGTCCGCCAGCATCTCCTGCCGGCCCTTGAGGGCCTTCAGGCCGTTCTCCACGCCGCGCAGGCCGGAGCGCGCCACCCGGAAGCGCTCCGGCGAGGAGCTGGCGAACTCACGCAGCATCCCGCGCATCTCCGCCAGTTGGAGCAGCGTCTGGGGCAGCGCCACGTCGCGCTGGAACTCCAGCTCCGCCACCGTGCTCTTGCGCTCCGTGCCGCCGGGGTGGCCGGAGACGAACACCAGGTCGCCCTCCTTCGCGCCCTCCTTCGCCCACGGCAGGTAGTCCGGGCTCTTCGCGGGCGCGTCGTCCTGCCACACGCGCACGAAGGACACGTCGTAGCCGTAGCGCGGGAAGTTGAAGTTGTCCGCGTCGCCGCCGAAGGCGGCCATGGAGAACTCCGGCGCGAAGACGAGCCGCACGTCCTGGAAGCGGCGGTACTTGTACAGCTGGTACTTGCCGCCGTTGTAGAGCGTCACCACGTCGCAGCGCACGTCACTGCCGGTGGCGCACGCGGCCTCCACCGTGGCCGTCTCCTTCTTGAGCGCGGTGTTGAAGGCCGCGCCCGTGAGGCCCTTCGTCGCCGCGTTCATCCGCTCGGTGACGTCCGTCATCTCCACCAGCTGGTTGGCTTCAATCTTGGGACAGCGCCGCTCCTCCTTCGCGCTCTTCGCCTGGAAGCCCTTCGCGAGCAGGTCGTCCTTCGCGGTCGTCAGCTCCTCGATGCAGCTGCGCACGCAGTGGTGGTTGGTCATCACCAGGCCGTCCGGCGACACGAAGCTCGCGGAGCACCCGTTGGCCAGCCGGACGGAGCCCAGGCGCACCTTGTCCAGCCAGGCTTGGGTCGGCTCGAAGCCGTAGGCCTTCTTCACCTGGGCGGCGGGGAAGCCGTCATAGGTCCACATGCCCTCTTCCGCGGCGGCGGGGAGGGACCACAGCAGGCCAAGCGCGAGCAGTCGGCGGTACACGGAGGGTCTTCCTTCTGGGTAGGGGGAACGGGCAACCGGTTTTGTCAATACGCCCGGGCGCGCGTCAACCGCGCGGGGCGCCGGGTATTCCAAGCCGGTCCGCGAGGCGTGGGGTATGCTGGTCGACCCATGTCCGCGAAGCACCATGTGTACCTCGTTCCCGGTTTCTTCGGCTTCACCAACCTGGGCGAGCTCCTCTACTTCGGCCACGCGTATGAGTTCCTGAAGAAGGACCTCGCCCGCCGGGGGGTGGACGCGGAGGTGGTGACGGTCGTCTCGCACCCCACCGCCTCCATCCGTCAGCGCACCGCGGACCTGCTCAAGGCCGTGCACGACACGGCCTCCGGGGACGACGGCCCCATCCACCTGGTGGGCCACTCCACCGGCGGGCTGGACGCCCGGCTGTTCGTCAGCCCCGGCGCGCAGGTGTCGGACGCGCTGGAGCTGGAGCCCTTCGCGCGCCGGGTGCGCAGCGTGGTGACGGTGTCCGCGCCGCACGCGGGCACGCCGCTGGCCACGTTCTTCCTGGGCCTGTTCGGCCAGCAGCTGCTGAAGCTCCTGTCGCTGTTCACCATGTACGTGCTGCGCTTCGGCCGGCTGCCCTTGAGCGTGGTGTTCCGCTTCGGGCACCTGATGGCGCGGGCGGATGATCAACTGGGGTGGAAGGCGACGCTGTTGGATCAGCTCTTCGACCAGCTCCTGGGCGACTTCTCCAGCGAGCGGCGCGACGCGGTGGCGAAGTTCCTGGGGGACGTGGGCCACGACACGTCCCTCATCCCCCAGCTCACGCCGGAGGGCATCGACCTGTTCAACGGCGGCACCCACGACCGGCCCGGCGTGAGGTACGGCTCCGTGGTGACGCAGGCCCGGCCGCCCTCCTTCCGCACGCGGCTGGCGGCGGGCATGGACCCGTACGCGCAGCTCACCCACACCATCTACGCGTTCGTGTACGCGCAGACCCAGCGGATGCCGCTCACGCAGCTGCCCCTGCACACGCCCGCGCAGACGGCGGCGCTGGTGCAGGCCTACGGCGCGATGCCCGGCCCCACCGCGTGCGACGGCATCGTGCCCACGCGCTCGCAGGTGTACGGCCGCGTGCTGACGGCCGTGCGCGCGGACCACCTGGATGCCATTGGCCACTTCGACCAGCCGGCGCACCAGCCTCCGCACGTGGACTGGCTCATCTCCGGCTCCGGCTTCCGCCGCCCCCAGTTCGAGGCGATGTGGAAGACCATCGGCGACTTCCTCCTGGAAGAGGAGGCGCCGCGCTAGCTACCCGCGCTTGAACACCGCCAGGAAGCGCGCCTCCGCGACGCACTGGCCGTCGGTGCCCGACAGGCGCACCGGGATCCAGGCCTCCGCCTTGTCGCCCTTCGAGGCGAGCCCGGACGCGAGCCCCGCGAGCAGCTCCTCCGGCGGTTCGCACACCGCGCTCACCGCCGACTTCGCCTTCGCGTGGAAGGCCACCTCCATGCGGTTGACCAGCATCTTGTACTGACTGGGGGGAAACCGGCGGAAGAGCATCACGCCCATCGTCAGCTCCATCACCGTCACCTGGGCGCCCAGGTACACGCTGCCCACGTGGTTCTTCGTCTTGCGGTCCAGCGGCACCGTCGCCTTCACGCGCGCGTCCGTCACCTCCTCCACGCGGTAGCCCATGGCCGCCGCCAGCGGGACGATGTTCTTCACCGCGAGCGTCGTCAGCGCGTTCGCCGCGCCCGGTGACACCCGCCGCACCTTCTCCACCAGCTCCAACGCGAACATCCGGTCCTCCACCCTTCCCGTCTGACGTCCCGCCCGCATCCTAGCCACGCGCCGCGTCCGGCATAGAGTCGGAGGCCCTATGGACCTGCGCGTGGACGTGGTCGTCATCGGCGCGGGCGTCGCGGGACTCACCGCCGCCCGGCACATCGTCCGCACCGGCGCCACCGTGGCCGTGCTGGAGGCGCGCGACCGCGTGGGCGGACGCACCCTCACCCGCGACGTGGGGGGCGGCCCCGTGGACCTGGGCGGCCAGTGGGTGGGGCCCCGGCAGCGCCACGTGCTCAAGCTCGCGGACACCCTGGGACTCCAGCGCTTCCCCCAGCACCACCAGGGCACCAAGGTGCTGGAGCTGCGCGGCGAGCGCCGCACGTACCGGGGCAAGGTGCCCGCCCTGCCCCTGCTGTCGCTGCTCGACCTGCAGCGCGTCATCTGGAAGCTGGACGGACTGGCCAGGCGCGTCCCCCGCGAACAGCCCGCCGCCGCGCCGAAGGCCGCCGCGTGGGACGCCCTCACCCTGGAGGACTGGAAGCAGCGCCACGTGCACACGTGGGGCGCCCGCGCCGCGCTGGACATCGCCACCCGCGCGGTGTTCGCGGCGGAGCCCTCTGAACTGTCGTTCCTGGACTTCCTCTCCTACGTGCACTCCAGCGGCGGCCTCATGCCCCTGACCGAGGTCGAGGGCGGCGCCCAGGCGGAGCGCTTCGTGGACGGCGCGCAATCCCTCTCACGCCGGCTGGCGGAGGCCCTGCCCCCGGACCGCGTCTTCCTCCGTGCGCCCGTGAAGGCCGTGCTCCAGGACGCGGAGGGGGTCACCGCCATCACGGAGGACGGCCGGACCTTGCGCGCGCGCCACGCCGTGGTGGCCACTCCGCCCGCGCTCGCGGAGCGCATCGACTTCGGCGGGGACCTGCCCCCGGGCCGCCGCCTCGCGCACGCGAACATGCCCATGGGCAGCGTCATCAAGGTCGTGGCCACCTACGCCACGCCGTTCTGGCGCGAGGCGGGCCTGTCCGGCGAGGCCGTCAGCGACGTGGGCCCCGTGCGGCTGTGCTTCGACGACTGCGGCCCCGGGGGACACCACCCCGCGCTCGTGGGCTTCTTCCTGGGTGACACCGCGCGGGCGTGGACCGGCCGCCCCACGGTCGACCTCCACCGCGCCGCGCTGGCGGACTTCGCGCGCTTCTTCGGTCCCCAGGCCCTGGCGCCCGTCGCCATCGCGGCGCTGGACTGGAAGCAGGAGCCGTTCAGCAGCGGCTGCTACGTGGGCCTGCCCCGCCCCGGCACCGTCACCGCCATCGGCGACGCGCTGCGGGCGCCGTTCGGCCGCGTGCACTGGGCCGGCACCGAGACGGCCATCGAGGGCCGTGGCTACCTGGACGGCGCCGTGGAGTCCGGCGAGCGCGCCGCCACGGAGATCGCCGCCCGGCTGTCCGCTCCTGTCGCCACGTAGGCGGGCGGGACGCTCGGCCGCCTGCCCTTCGAGCCAGCCGTGCGGCCAGGCGGAGCACGCCGCGCCATGGCCAGGGACGCCGGCCATCCCCACCCTGTGGGGGGCGCCGCGACGTCATGCCGACGGCCTGCCGTGCGCCACCACTGATGAGGACTCGGACCATGTACTCCACCAGCCACGTGAACCTTCCCCAGGCCGCGCGCGAAGAGCTCATCGACATGCTCAACACCTTGCTCGCGAACGCCATCGACCTGCACTGGCAGGTGAAGCAGGCGCACTGGAACATCCGGGGCACGCACTTCTACAGCCGCCACCTGCTCTTCGACGAAGTGGCCAAGCACGCGCGCAAGCAGGCGGACTCCTACGCCGAGCGCGCCGGCGCGCTGGGCGGCTATGCCCAGGGCACCATCCGCCTGGCCAGCCACAACAGCCAGCTGCCCGAGTACGACCTGCAGGCCGTGGACGGCGAATCGCACATCCGCGCGCTCGTCGAGCGCGTCGGCCGCTACGCCGCCAGCCTCCGCGACGGCATCACCCGGTCCGACAAGCTCAATGACCCCGTCACCGCGGACATCCTCACCCAGACCCTGGGCGAGACCGAGGAGGACCTCTGGTTCCTGGAGAGCCACCTCAACGGCGACGCGCGCACGGGCGCCACCCCCACCAAGGGCGGAGGCCGCCGGGGCCGCGCCGAGGACATCGGACACGCCGCGACCTGAAGCGGGCCGCTCCACCTCCCCGGGCAGGTTCTCCTGCACGGGGAGGGGCCGAAGCGTATAGAACGCGTCCCCGGATTCCAGGAGGGCGCGGCGCATGTCGACGAAGCTTCGGGAAGACCGTCTGGATGGCAAGGTGTGCCTCATCACCGGGGCCACCGGTGGCATTGGCCAGGAGACGGCGAAGGCGCTGGCGCGCGGGGGCGCCACGCTGGTCCTCTCCGGCAGGGATGAGGCCCGCACGGCGGCCACCGTCGCCGCCGTGCGCGAGGCCGCCCCTGACGCACGGGTGGAGTCGCTGCTCGCGGACCTGTCCTCGCTGGCGTCGGTGCGCGAGCTGGCCCAGGCGTTCCGCGCCCGCCACTCGCGGCTGGACGTGCTCATCAACAACGCGGGCCTCATCATCGACCGGCGGCGGGTGACGGTGGACGGCTACGAGGCCACGTTCGCCACGAACCACCTGTCGCACTTCCTGCTCACGCACCTGCTCCGCGACCTGCTGGTGGCCAGCGGCCCCGCGCGGATCCTCAACGTGTCGTCGCAGGGCCACCGGCTCGCGCGCGCGGACTTCCTGGACGACCCGCAGACGGAGCACCACCGGTACGACGGCATCCGCGTCTACGGCAACGCCAAGCTCTCCAACATCCTGTTCACGAAGGGGCTCGCGAAGCGGCTCCAGGGCACGCGGGTGACCGCGAACGCGCTGCACCCGGGGGTGGTCCGCACCGGCTTCGGGCACAACAGCGAGGGCCTCTTCCGGCACCTCGTGAAGCTGGCCGCGCCGTTCATGCTGTCCTCGGAGCAGGGCGCGCGGACCTCCGTCTATCTGGCGTCCTCGCCGGAGGTGGCGGGCGTCAGCGGGGAGTACTTCATCAAATGCCGCAAGGTGAAGCCGTCGTCCGCCGCCCGGGACGAGGCGCTCGCCGAGCGGCTCTGGCAGGTGAGCGAACAGCTCACCGGAGTGAAGGCATGATCGACCTGTACACGTTCAAGACCCCCAACGGCCGCAAGATCTCCATCGCCCTGGAGGAGCTGGGCATCCCGTACAAGACGCACACGGTGGACATCAGCAAGGGCGAGCAGTTCAAGCCGGACTTCCTGGCCATCAACCCCAACAACAAGATTCCGGCCATCGTGGACCACGACGCGCCGGGGGGCCGGCCGCTGGCGCTCTTCGAGTCCGGCGCCATCCTGCTGTACCTGGCGGAGAAGACGGGCGCGCTGATGCCCTCGGATCCGCGCGGCCGGGCGGAAGTGACGCAGTGGCTGATGTTCCAGATGGCCGGCGTGGGCCCCATGATGGGCCAGCTCAACCACTTCGCCGTCTACGCCAACACGAAGATTCCCTACGCCATCGACCGCTACCGCAACGAGAGCAAGCGCATCCTGGGCGTGCTGGACCGGCAGCTCGCGTCGCGCGACTACCTGGCCACCACCTACTCCATCGCGGACATCGCCACCTATCCCTGGCTGAAGGTCGCGCGCGACATGCTCCCCGACCTGCTGGACGGGACGCACAACCTGCTCCAGTACCTGCACCGCGTGGGCAGCCGTCCCGCCGTGCAGCGGGGCATGCAGGTCCCCTGACGCTGGTTGTGCGGACCATGGCCCTGCTCGAACAACTCGTCTTCGACAACACCTACGCCCGCCTGCCCCCTGGGTTCGCCGCCCGGGTGGCGCCCGCGCCCTTCCCGGACGCGCACCTGGTGAGCGCGAACCCGGCGGCGCTGCGCCTGCTGGGGTTGGACGCGGGGGAGGCCGCGCGCCCGGAGTTCGTGCGCGTGTTCGGCGGGGCCACGCCCCTGCCCGGCATGGAGCCGTTGGCCATGGTCTACGCGGGGCACCAGTTCGGCGTGTACGTGCCACGCCTGGGGGACGGCCGCGCGCTGCTCCTGGGCGAGGTGCGCACCCCGGATGGCGCGAAGTGGGACCTGCACCTGAAGGGCGGCGGGCCCACGCCCTTCTCGCGCGGCGGTGACGGGCGGGCGGTGCTGCGCTCCACCGTGCGCGAGTACCTGGCGTCGGAGGCCCTGCACGCGCTGGGCGTCCCCACCACCCGGGCGCTGTGCGTGCTGGGCGGCCGCGCGCCGGTGTACCGCGAGGACGTGGAGACCGGCGCGATGCTGGTGCGGCTGGCGCCGTCGCACGTGCGCTTCGGCACCTTCGAGTTCTTCCACCACACCGACCAGCCCGAACACGTGGCCGCGCTCGCGGAGCACGTCATCGCCGGGCACTTCCCGCACCTGGTGGGACAGGAGGGCCGCTACGCGCGCTTCTTCGCGGAGGTGGTGGAGCGCACCGCGCGGCTCGTGGCGCGCTGGCAGGCGGTGGGCTTCGCGCATGGCGTGATGAACACCGACAACCTGTCCATCCTGGGGCTCACGCTGGACTACGGGCCCTACGGGTTCATGGACGACTTCGACCCCGGCTTCATCTGCAACCACTCCGACCCCCACGGCCGCTACGCGTTCGACCAGCAGCCGCGCGTCGCGCTGTGGAACCTGGCCTGCCTGGGCGAGGCGCTGCTCACGCTCATCACCGAGGACGAGGCCCGCGCCCTGCTGGGCCTCTTCCAGCCCACGTTCGCCGCGCACTTCCTCGCGCGCATGCGCGAGAAGCTGGGCCTGACGGAGGCGCGCCAGGAGGACCGTCCGCTCGTGGAGGACCTGTTCGCGCTGCTGGCCGGCTCCCACGTGGACTACCCGCGGTTCTTCCGCGCGCTGAACCGGTTCGACTCGGGGCCCGGCGCCCCCAACGACGCGCTCCGCGACCACTTCCTGCCTCCGGAGGGCTTCGATGCCTGGGCCGCGCGCTACCAGGACCGCCTCTTGTCCGAAGGCAGCGTGGACGCGGACCGCCACGCGCGCATGGACCGCGTCAACCCGAAGTACGTCCTGCGCAACTGGGTGGCGCAGCAGGCCATCGCCCGAGCCCAGGAGGGTGACTTCGCGGAGGTGGACCGCGTGCTCGCGCTGGTGTCCGCCCCGTTCGATGAACACCCCGGCATGGAGGCCTACGCCGCCTCGCCGCCGACATGGGGCCGGCACCTCGTGGTCAGTTGCAGTTCCTGAGGCGCGTGCACTGCCGGGCCCGGGGGATGCCGGGCGGGCAGGCGGGCGCGCTCGGGCGGGAATCCCGGGAGCGGGTGCCTAGCTTGGAGGGCATGATCGAACCGCCCACTCCGCCCCGCATCGTGTTCCGTGCCCTGGGTCCCGGCCTCGTCGGCGCCACCGCGCTCACGCTGGTGCACGAGGGCGCGCGGCGCGTGTTGAAGCACCCGCCGCGCCTGGATGTGCTCGGCACGCGCTCCCTGAAGAAGGGCATCCGCTTCTTCGGCGGCGAGCCCGCGAAGGGCCGCAGGCTGCACCGTCAGACGCTGGCGGGGGACCTGGTGTCCAACGGGCTCTTTTTCTCGCTGGTGGCCCTGGGGCGCCCGAAGCGGCCCTATCTGCGCGGGGTGGTGCTGGGGCTGCTCGCCGGAGTGGGCTCGGTGGTGCTGCCGCCGCGGCTGGGGCTGGGCAAGGCCCCGTCCAGGGCCCGGCCCTCCACGTCCCTGCTCACCGTGGTCTGGTACACGCTGGGGGGACTGGCCGCGGCGCGGGCCACCCGGAAGCTGCTCGCCCACCGCGACCCGGCGCTGTCCCTGGTGCGGCCCATCGGTTAGCGCGCACCCCGGCGAGGGCGGGTGACTGGAACAGGCCCCGCGCGGTGGACTACAAGTCGCCGCGATGCCCGACGTCACCATCCCCGCCGGAGAGCTGAACGAATTCGACCTGCCACCGGTCTGCATCATCACCGGTGAACGGGAGGGCGTCGTCTTCAAGCCCGTGAAGTTCGCCTGGTATCCGCGCTGGATTGGATTCCTGGTGCTCCTCAACGTGCTCATCGCGCTCATCGTCGCTTCGGTGATGACGAAGCGCGTGAAGGGGACCCTGCCCTTCACGGAAGCAGCGTGGAGCCGGTGGAAGCGGGGGCAGCTCATCATGGTCGCCGCCTGCGTGCTCGCGCTGGCGCTGTTCTTCGGCGGCTTCGCCCTGCTGCTGGGCGAGGACCCGACGCCGCTGGGGTTCGTCTCGCTGGCGCTGAGCGTGGCGCTCCCCGTGGCGGCGTGGATGTATTTCCTGCGCGACCGGGCGCCGCGGGTGGTGCGCATCGACAAGGAGGCCATCGTGCTCTCCATCCCCAACGCGGAGGCCGCGTTCGGCATCACGCACCGCGCCCTGTCCGACCGCTACACGGGGGACCTGCCAGAGGTCGAAGTGGATGAGACCGGCGCCCCGGCTCGCGCCGTCTGCTCCCGGCACCCGGACATCGTCGCGAACTGGGTGTGCACCCGCTGCGGTGCCTTCATCTGTCCCCGGTGCGAGAACCGCGTCCGCCGTCACGCACCTCCGCTGTGCCCGGGCTGCTGGGAGCTGAGGGGCCGCACCGTCCCGAAGCCCGTGGGGAACGAGGGCCCCGACCTCTCGGCGGCGGGCATCGGCTTGTGGGTGGGACTCATCTCGGTGATTCCCATGTGCATCCCCGCCCAGGTCGTGTCGGTGGTGCTCAACACCGTGAACCTGGTGCGCAACCGGCATCCGGACTCGCCCCAGCTCAACCGGAGGAAGGCCATCGCCGGACTCGTGCTCACGGGGATCGGCGTGTTGCTGACGGTCGCGCTCCGCAACCTCCACGTCTGATGCCCGGCGAGACGCCCCCTGGCCCCGCGCCAAGGTTGGCGAGTGAAACGCGCCGGGGCCGGGCACTTGCCGGGAGCGCGAGGCAGTCACCAGCCTGAAGCTTCATGGCCACCGACTTCACCCGCCTGCCCCTGCGCGGCTTCCAGGATGCGCTGCACGTCGTCGTCGAGTCGCCCCGCGGTTCGACGGTGAAGCTCAAATACGACGCGAAGCTCCAGGCCTTCACGCTGTCCCGGCCCCTGACGCGCGGGTTCCGTTACCCGTTCGACTGGGGCTTCGTCCCCAGCACGCGGGGCCCGGATGGAGACCCGCTGGATGCGCTGGTGTACTGGGACGTACACACCTGGCCCGGCGTCGTGCTGCCCTGCCGGCCCCTGGGCGTACTCCAGGTGGACCAGAAGAAGCGGGACGCGAAGAACGGCGAGCGCGAGCGCAATGACCGCCTGCTGCTCGTCCCCGTGAACGCCAACCGCTCGGAGGACCTCCAGTCCTACGAGAACCTGTCCCAGCGAGAGCGCGAGGAGTTGGAGCACTTCTTCCTCGCGGTGGTGCACTTCGCGGACAAGGACGCGCGCATCCTCGGCTGGGACGGCCCCGACGCCGCCGAGCGCATGGTCCGCCAATACGCCGTCAAGGAGGACTGACCCGCCATGCCCCCTCCCACTCCCATCCGGGGCCTGGGCCCCGACTCCGCGCTGGGCGACGCCGCCCGCCGCATCCTCGCCGGCCGGCTCGCGGACGCGCGCCACCCCGAAGCCCAGTTGGACGCGACGACGCTGGACGTGGACGCCGTGCACGACATGCGCGTGGCCACCCGCCGCCTGCGCGCCGCGCTCCAGGTGTTCCGTGCCACCGGCAAGCTCACCCGGCTGGAGGTGGACGTGAAGCGCCTCCAGGACGCGCTGGGCGACGTGCGGGACCTGCACGTCCAGGATGCCTGGTTGGGCGCCGCGGCGAAGGGCCAGAAGGACGCGGGCAAGGCGCTCCTGGATTTGCGCAGGACCCAGCGCTCCGGGCTGAAGGAGAGGGAGAAGACGCTGCGCGCGGAGCTGGGGCGCTGGACGGAGCGCACCGTGCCGCGGCTGCTCAAGAAGCTGGACACCCTGGAGGACTCGCACCGCTTCGCCAGCAAGCGCGCGCGGGGCCACCTGCGCCTGCGCCTGCGCCGCGTGGAGAAGCGCCTGGAGCGCTACGCGGAGGCCCCCGACGCCGCGTCCGCGCACGCCCTGCGCCGGGACTTGAAGAAGCTGCGCTACGAGCTGGAGATCTTCCAGCCCGCCTTCCGCCGCACCGTGGGCGCGCTGCTGGGGGTGCTCGTGCCCCTGCAGGACGGGCTGGGCGAGCTGCACGACGCGGACGTGCGCCTGGAGCTGTTCGAGCGCGCCGCCGCCGAGGCCCCGACAGGCCAGCGCAAGGCCGCCCGCAAGCTGCTGCCCCAGGCCCGCGAGGAGCGCGCGGAGCGGTCCGCCGAAATCGCCCGCGAGGTGCAGCGCTGGCACGCGGAGGCCATCCCCAAGCGGCTGCGCAAGGCGTTGACCTGATGACCCCCTCCCGCCTCCCCGCGCCGCCAGCGGACACTCGCCCCCCAGGGCCCCTGGTGTGGGGGGCGGGGAGTGCCCACATCCCTGCTGGATGTGATCCGCCCTAGGCCCGGGTCGGAGGGCAGGCAACCCTCCCCCCGGGGCAATCGGAAGAAGTGTCGAAACCACGCGCTGTAAAAACTGCTGGCTTCCGCTCTAAGCATTGCTGTGGCTTCGCGCAACGCCCTGGAATCATTGAAGGCGCCGGTCGCCTGGCATTGGCCCGTGCGTTGCTAATGGTCTCTCCGTCGCAGCAAACGGCGGACATGCACAACCGCCCTCTTCCCCGAGAGAGACCCCCATGCAGGCTTCCAACTCCTTCTCTTCCGCTGACTCGCTCTCCACGTACCTCTCGGAGATCAACCAGTACCCGCTGCTCAACCCGCAGGACGAGCAGTCGCTCTCCCGCGCGTTCCGCGCCGGTGACCTGTCCGCGGGCCACCGGCTGGTGACGAGCAACCTGCGCTTCGTGGTGAAGGTTGCGTACGAGTACCGCTCCTACGGCCTGAAGATGTCCGACCTCATCCAGGAGGCGAACATCGGCCTGATGAAGGCGGTGCAGAAGTTCGACCCGGAGAAGGGCATCCGCCTCATCTCCTACGCGGTGTGGTGGATCCGCGCGTACATCCAGAACTACGTGCTGCGCAACTGGAGCCTGGTGAAGCTGGGCACGACGCAGGCGCAGCGCCGGCTGTTCTTCAGCCTGGCGCGCACGCGGCGCGAGCTGGAGAAGCTGGGCGCGGGCGAGGGCCACATCGTCAACGCGGAGGAGATCGCCCGCAAGCTGAACGTGAAGCCCACCGAGGTGCGCGAGATGGAGCAGCGCATGGGCGGCCGCGACCTGTCGCTGGACGCGCCGGTGGGTGAGGACGGGGACGCCACGCACCTGGACTTCGTGGAGTCCGAGGCCGCTTCGCACGCGGACGAGGTCGCCGACCGGCAGCAGGCGGGCCTCACCCGCACGCTGGTGCAGCGCGCGCTGATGCGCCTGGATCCGCGCGAGCGCTTCATCATCGAGCAGCGCGTGATGAGCGACTCGGAGATGACCCTGAGCGAGCTGGGCGAGCACTTCGGCTTCTCCCGCGAGCGCGCCCGTCAGCTGGAGATCCGCGCCAAGGACAAGCTGAAGGCGGAGCTGGCGAACCTGATGGCCGAGGCGGGCCTGGACCAGGCCGAGCTGGCCGCGTAACGCCTCTCTTCCGCTGCCTGCGACAGTCACGGCCCCGGTCCTCGCGTTGGGAAGCGCGAAGGCACGGGGCCGTGGCATGTCTGGATTAGGGCGGCAGGGGCACGCCCGGCGAGGACTCGCCGCTCTCCACGGGGGCGGGGGTCGCGGGCCGCGTCGGGGTCGTGGCGTCGATGCTGAGCGCTTGTGGCTCGCCGCTGCGCTCGTCCGTGCGGTACGAAGCCCGCACCTCCGAGCCCTCGCGGATGTCCGCCGCGCTCGCGACCCGGCCATCCACGCGCACCTGGGTGTTGGGCCCCACCTGGAGGCGCAGCCGTGGCTCGCCGCGCTCGCTGAGCAGCACCTCCCGGGCGTTCGCGCTCAGCACCTCGCCGGAGATCCGCTGCACGGGCGCGCTCGCCGTGCCCACCTCCCGCGGCGCCGCGGTGGAGGCCAGGGTCAGGGCTGGGCTGGAGCCCCGAGCGAGGGGGCGCTGGACCTCCAAGGCGCTGGCCTGGGCCTGGGCGCTTTCCACCTGCTGTTCGGGTGGGGTCCTCGCTGCGTCCTGCTGGGTGGGGTCGCGGGCCTGGCAGGCGGTGGTGCCCAACACCACCGTGGCGACGCCAGCGCCCAGCCATGCTGCGTGCGATTTCATGGGGTTCTCCTGTCGAGCGGATGACAGGGCAAAGATGACGAGCATCCGTGCGGCGCCAAGCCAACGGGCCGCGAGCCCCCGCCCGTTGGCCCGGCGGGCGGTGGGGCGTCACTTTCGGGCTACCGCGTCCCCAAGATTGGCGATAAGGGGCGCCCCCCCATGCGCGCCTGCGGACTCGACTTCGGAACCAGCAACACCGCCCTGGCCCTGCCGGATGGCACCGTGCTGCCGCTGCAGCCCCACAGCCCGGAGCCCCGGCTGTTCCGCTCCGTGCTCTTCTTCGCGGAGGAGGAGCGGGACATCTTCGCGGGCGCGGACGCCATCCAGCGCTACCTGGAGGACAACAACGGCCGGTTCATCCAGTCGGTGAAGTCCTTCCTGCACAGCTCGTCCTTCCGGGCGACGCAGGTGAAGGGGCGCACGTACACCATCGAGGACCTGGTGGCCATCCTGCTGCGCCGCGTGCGCGAGGCGGCGGGGGCCCACCTGGGCGAGGCGCCGGACGCGGTGGTGCTGGGCCGGCCGGCGGTCTTCACGCCGGACGCGGAGGCGGACGCCCTGGCGGAGAAGCGGCTGCGCAAGGCGGCGGAGCTGGCGGGCTTCACGCACGTGCAGTTCCTCATCGAGCCCATCGCGGCGGCGCTCGCGTACGAGGCGCGGCTGACGAAGGACGAGCTGGTGCTGGTGGCGGACTTCGGCGCCGGCACGACCGACCTGACGCTGATGCGGCTGGGGCCGTCGCGGCGGGGGAACCTGGACCGGCGGCCGGACGTGGTGGGCTCCACGGGCGTGCGCATCGGTGGTGACCGCTTCGACGCGGAGATCATGCGGCACAAGCTGCTGCCGCGCTTCGGCGCGGGCTCCACGTACAAGGTGAAGGGCTTCAGCCACAAGCGGCTGCCCATCCCGCAGCACGTGCTGGCGAAGCTGCTCAACTGGCACGAGATGTCCTTCATCCGGGAGAAGTCCACGCAGGAGCTGCTGGAGGTCATGCTCGACACGAGCGACCATCCGGCGGAGATCGAAGCGCTCTACGACCTGGTGATGGACAACCTGGGCTACCGGCTGTTCCGGGCCATCGAAGCGGCGAAGGTGCGCCTGTCCAGCGAGGACGTGGCGACCATCGACTTCGACGAGGCGCGCATCCACCTGCACGAGCCCATGACGCGCGCGGAGTTCGAGGCGGCGAGCCGCACGCTGCTGGACGAGCTATCACAGTGCACGGAGGGGCTGCTGGCGAAGCACCCGGAGGCGAAGGACATCGACGCGGTGTTCCTCACGGGCGGCTCGTCGCAGATTCCGGCGGTGCGGGAGCTGTACGTGAAGCGCTTCGGAGAGGACCGCGTGCGCACCGCGGACGCCTTCACCTCCGTGGCGGAGGGCCTGGGCCGCGCGTCCGCGTGGCTCGGGCGGTAGGGCCTTCCGCGCGGGGTGCGTCCATCCCCCCGCGCATGGCCCTGGAGGCCCCGGCGGGCCTCAGGGCCCCACGTCCACCGTGCGGATGGCCCAGTCGGTGCCACCCCGGCCGTCGCGGGCCACCACCCAGAAGGTGATGCGCTCGGGCGCCACGGGCGTCTGGTAGGTCGTCGTCGGGTCGCCGGGCTTGCCGTCCACCGGCTCCAGCGAACGGAACGACTTCACCTCGCCCTCCCCCGTCGCGAACCAGCTGTAGAAGACCTGCTCCGTCCGGCTCCCGTCCGCCGTCGTGTAGACCTCTTCGCTGCCCGGGCCCAGCACCGGCGTGAACGTCACCTCCGTGTCCAGCGGCAGCGGCCCCGCCAGCGGCGCGTCGTTCCACAGCACGTCCTGCATCACCGGGTTGTGGTTGGGCGCGTCCGTCGAGCGCAGCGTGATGCGGCGCACCCCGCGCTCCACGCCCTCCGGCGTCCCGCTGCCGTCCGTCGCCTCGTAGCCCACGAACAGCGGCAGCCCCGCCTGGAGCACCGCGCGCACCGTCGGGTCGTTGAAGTCGAACGTGCCCCCGCCGCCGCCGCCCGTGCTGCCCGTGGCCTTCTGGAACGACTCGATGAGCAGCGCCTGGACCGCGGGGTCGCTCAACGACAGCACGCCGTTGGACAGCGCCACGCCGCTGTCCCCCGGGCACGCCGTATCTCCGTAGGGGTTCACGTCCGGCCGGCACAGCGCGTACGTCACCGTCACCGGCCGGGCGTCCGGCGTCACCGCCAGCGCGCTGAACGTCACCGGCGGCGGCAGCGTGGTGGCGTTGGGGGCCAGCGCCAGCTCCGCGGGCTCCGCCTTGATGGCCAGCACGCGGACGCTCCGGATTTCACTCTGCGCCTCGAAGTCAGTGCCGGAGCAGGCGCTCAACCCCAGCAACGCGGTGGCACACAGCAGGAAGGGCGTGCGCATGGTGTTCAGAAGCTCCCCTTGGCGCCAAGCACGGGCAGGATGGGCAGTCCCTTGAAGAACTCCCGCCGAGAGTAATTGTAGTTGTAGGCCACGCCTTCGACAGACTGGTTGTTGTAGGCGTTCGTCAGGTCCAGATAGAGGTCCAGGCTCCACGTGTTGAAGACCAGGGTCTTGTCCACGCGGATGTCCAGCTGGTTGAACGACGGCAGCCGCTGCGAGTTGATCAACCCGTAGTACGGGATGAACACATCCGTCGTGTCGTCGCGCTTCGACCCCAGCACCGGCGTCGTCGGGTTGCCCGACGCGAAGCGGAAGCGCGCCCCCAGCTCCCAGCCCTTGGGCAGCTTGTAGCTGGCGATGGCCGTCAGCACGTGCGTCTGGTCGTTGTCGAACAGGCGCCAGCGCGCCCCCGGCGCGTCGCGGCGCTCGCTGCGGCTGAGCGTGTAGGAGATCCAGCCGAACAGCCGGTCCGTCAGCGCCCGGCGCACCAGCAGCTCGAAGCCATAGATGCGCCCCACGCCGCCGTTCTTCAGCAGCTCCGGCACCGACTCGCCGTTGCGCTCGATGCGCGCGTCCGAGCGCACGATGAGGTCGTCCAGGTCGTTGTAGAAGACCTCGCTGCCCACGAACCACTCCGGCCGCGCCTGCCACTCCGCGCCCACGCTGTACTGGAGCGAGCGCTTCGCGCCCAGGTCCGGGTTGCCGAACCCCGGCGACGGCTCATCCTGCACCGGAGGGCTGTGATAGACGCCCGCGCCGCCCTTCAGGGTCAGCGTCTCCGTGAGCGCATAGCGCACCGCGAGCCGCGGGTTCACCGTGCGCTTCACGTGCTGCTGCTCCGTGAAGATGTAGCTCTCCGTGCGCACGCCCGGCACCACCAGCAGGTCCTTCACCGGCCGCCACCGCACCTCCGCCCAGGCGGACGGGTAGTACTGGGTGAACTTCCCGTCGATGTTGACCAGGTCCTCCGTCACCAGCGGCGTGGGCGGCTCACCCTCGCGCGGCGGCTGCTGGATGCTGGCCCGCACCTTCGCCAGGTTCGCCACCACGTCCAGGCCGCCCGCCACCGTCACCGCGTCGTCGAAGGCGTACTCGACCGTGGGCCGCAGGAACAGGTCCGTGGACGCGATGCGCAGGCCGCGCTCGCCAATCTGGAAGTCCAGCAGCGTGTTGCCCACGAGCGCGTGCGTGTCGAGCGTCAGCTTCCCCTCGCGGAACTGGTGCCGCAGGCGCAGCTGGTTGAAGCCCGTCGTCACATCCAGGCCGCCGTTGACGGACGGGTCGCCGTCCGCGGGCTGGTCCAACAGCAGCGCCAGCCGGTCGCGCGACGTGAGCCCCTGGAGCGTGAAGGTGTTCTTCTTGTTCGGCTTCCACACCAGCTTCGCCTGCGCGTCGTAGTAGCGCGGCGCCACCTGGAGGCTGTTGTCGTCGAAGGGCACCAGCTTCAACAGCAGGTCGATGTACGAACGCCGGCCGCCCACCGCGAAGCTGAGCGTGTCCGTGATGGGGCCCTCCACCACCGCGTTGGACTCAATCACGCTCACGCCCACCGTGGCGTGGATGCGGTCCGTGCGCGGTTCGCGGCTGCGCACGTTGATGACGCCGCCGGTGATGTCTCCGTAGTACGAGGAGAAGTTGCCGGGCAGGTAGTCCACCGCCTCCAGCAGCTCCGAGTTGTACACGGAGGTGAGCCCGCCGAAGTGATACAGCAGGGGGATGCGCAGGCCGTCCAGGAAGACGCCGGACTCCTGCGGGCTGGTGCCTCGGATGACCAGCGCGCCGCCGTTGAACGCGGGCCGCGCCACGCCCGGCAGGTTCTGCACCACCTTCAGCGTGTCGCCCTGCGTGCCCGGGATGCGCTGCACCTCCGCCACCTCGATGGTGGTGCGCGTCACCTCCTTGCGCTCGCGGTTGCTGCGCACGACCGTCTCGAAGGAGCTGAAGATGCGCTTCTGCACGTAGTACGTCGCCTGCGTCTGCTTGCCTTCCTCGATGGTCTCCTGCGTCTTGAAGCGGTCGTAGTTGCCCAGGACGACAATCACGGGGTGCGTGCCCACCGGGACGCCGCGGAAGGAGAAGCGCCCCTCCCCGTCCGTGACGGTGGAGCGGTCCAGCTCCGTGAGCACCACCTCCGCGCCCACCAGCGGCTTGCGCGTGCCGCGCTCCAGCGCCCTGCCGCTGAAGTTCACCGGGCCCTGCGGCTCCGCGACGCCGCCGTCCGCGGCGGTCTCCGGCGGCGGCTCCGGCGCGCGGAAGATGAACTGGTAGGCGTACTGGATGCGCACCGGCGCGGGGACGTTGTCCACCTCCGCGGGCTCGAACTGGAATTGCTTCACCGCCTCCACCGCGGCCTCGTCGAAGCCGTGGCCCGCGGGCTGGGTGATCTCGACATTCGTGACGGCGCCCGTCTCCGAGATGTCGATGAGCATCACCACCGTGCCCTCCAACTGCTGGGCGGCGGCTTCTGGCGGGAAGGCCGCCTCGACCTGACGGAGCAGGGCGGGCGGCTTCGTCAGCACTCCGGTGGGAACGCCAGCATCGCCAGCGAGGGTCCCTGCGTCCGGGGTCTGGGCCACGGCCCCGGTCGCAAGCAATAGACAGACGACGCAGAAGAGCGTTCTCATGAAGGGTGCGCGGGTCTCCCGCGCACCGTCCTAGCGCCCTCCGAGGCCGGGGGCGAGCACGATTTCAATGCGCCGGTTCTGGCTCTTGTGCTCCGGCGTGTCATTGGGCACGAGCGGCTGGTACTGCCCGTATCCCGCCGCGGACAGCATCGTCGGATCCACGCCGGAATCCTGCAGCGAGCGCACCACCGCCATCGCGCGCGCCAGGCTCAGCTCCCAGTTGGTGGGGAACTGCCCGCCGCCGGTGGGCACGTCATCCGTGTGCCCTTCCACGCGCACGATGCGGCCGCGCACCGTCTTGAGCGCGTCGGCGATCTTCACCAGCGCCTCCTGCCCTTCCTTGCCCACGCGCGCGGAGCCGGACGCGAAGAGGATCTTGTCCTTGAGCTGCACGGTCATCCGGCCCTTCATCTCCGACAGTTCAATCTTGCCGTCGGAGATCTCCTGCTTGAGGGACTGGGCCAGGCTCTCGTATTCGGAGCTCTTCTTCTCCAGCTCCTCCTTCGCCTGCGCGAGCTTCTTGGAGTTGCGCGCCAGCTCGTCGTTGAGCGCGGCCAGCTGCGCGTTCTTCTCTTCCAGGGCGCGGCGCTCGGCCGCCGCGCTGGTGAGGCGGTTCTCGGACGCGTTGAGGCGCGTCTCCAGCGCCGTCTTCTCCTGCGTCAGCGCCGCCTGCTGCGCCTCCAGCTCCTGGATCTTCGCCTCGGCCGCCGCGCGGGCCGCCTTCTCATCCGTGAGGTTCTTCGTCAGCCCCTCCGCCTCCAGGGCCTTCTCGTTGAACTTCCCCTGCGAGACGCAGCCCGTGGAGAGGGCGATGAGCGCAGCCAGAACCAGACGTGTCCGCATAGGTGCGATTCCTCCTGACAAGAATGTTGGTGGGTCCGAGCCTACCGCTCTCAGGCCCACTGCCTAGGAGAAACGCGAATCAAGTTTGAGCACAAAAATACAGGCTCAGGGGGGGACGGACAGGGAGCCCGCGCCGCCAGGGGCCACGGCCGCTACTTGGGGAAGATGGGGTGGGTGTTCAGCCAGGAGCTGAAGAGGGCATCCGCGAAGGGCTTGCCCGGGATGTGGACGCCGCCAGAGGCGCCCCCGGAGACGTGGAGGCCGGAGCCCGGCAGGTAGGTGAGGACCAGGTCATCCCCCTTGCGGACGTCGTGGAGGGACGAGAGGAGCTTCTCCAGGGACTGGCTGAGGGCGTCCTCGCGCATGGCCGGGTTCTGGCGCAGGCCGTCGCGGAAGCTGCCCACCAGCTGGTCCTTGGTGATGGTGCGCAGGAAGCGAAAGTGCAGGCGTTTCAGGCTGTTGGAGGCCACGGCCTCCTTGAAGCAGGTGGGTTCCTGCTCCATGTAGAGGCTCCACACGTAGATGTTGAAGAAGAGCTTCTTCTTCAGCTCCATGTGGGTGAGCGCCAGCGTGCGGCCCTCCACCTGGAGGGAATCCGGCATGTTGACCCCGCCCGCCTGTCCCGCGTGGGCGACACCGCCCGCCAGCAGGAGCATCCCCAACGCGAACCCTCGCGCCCCCTTCTTCCACGCCGTCCCCGTCATCGCCTTCCCCTTCCCCCTCTTCCGAGCCGGTGATCGCAACAGTGCGCATGCCCTGGAGAATCGCCACCCGCCGCGATCATTGGTTTGTGCACCATTGGACGGCAACGTGAAGCCCAAGGCAAGGCCGTTGGGGGTACAAGTGACTCCCCGGTTGGCCAGCGAACGAGGTCGGATGGCGCGGGACGGCATGGGACCCGAGAGACGGGCTTAGCCCGTATGTAGCGCGGGGGCGTCATGGGAACGAGCGGCCCCCGTCTGGAGCCGCCCATGCCACCTCGACGCCCCTACGAAGAAGACGCGGAGCTCACCCGGTACGTGCTGCGCTACTACCAGCACCTCGCCACCGACGTGGAGCGCAAGGCGTACCGGGCCAGCAGCATCCCTCACTGGGATGTCGTCCCGGCGGAGGGGCCCCTCGCGCATCCCCTGGTCCGGAAGTGGTACGGCTTGGACGACCCTGCGGTGCTCGCGGCGCTGGAGGAGGGCAGGGAGGCCCTCCTGCGGCGCATGCGGGACCGGGTGTTGAAGGAACACGCGGACGTGGTGTTCATCCACCGCTGTCCCCGGTGTGAGCGCATCGTCGAGACGCCCAGGTCCCGGCAGTGCCTCTGGTGCGGCCATGACTGGCATGCCCGGCCGGGCTAGGGATTCTGCTTCGGCTCATTCGGAGGGACGGCTTTCGCGGCGGACGGGCCCTGCACCATCGCGCGCACGCGTCCATCGAGTTCCTGGACCAGGACGCCCAGCAGCTCATACGCCTTGCTCGTGAAGAGGCCGACGAGCAGCCCCGCGAAGGCCATGCTGTAGGGATTGAAGTGTGGCACTTCGCCGGTCAGCTCCAGCATGAACACGCTGCGGCCTCCACGCAGCGAGAGGAACGCGACGAAGCCGGAGGCCAGCCCCAGGGCGATCTGCTTCGTGGCGAACCGGGCGCCGCCTTCCCGCATCATCGCGATGATGGCGCCCACCAGGGCGCAGCACGACACCACGAGCGCCAGGAGATAGTCGGTGCGTGACTGCTTCAGTGGGAGCTGCGCCCAGAGGCTCCGCAGTTGGAGGGACAGACGCTCCACCCAGGGCGTTTCGAGCGGGGCTTCGGGGGTCACCTTGCCCACCGCGGTTCGGCCGTCGCCCTTCAGCGGTTCGTTCCAGAAGGAGTCCACGAGTTCGTTGCGTACCTCGGAGACCTTCACTCGGTAGTCAGAGAGGATGCGGGTGACGCCCTGCCGTGACTCCCCTGCTCCGCGCACCGACAGGGAGTCGATCTGGTTTCGAGCCTCCATGGAGTAGGCGTGGATCCGGGACACACCCCGGAGGTGCTGACGCAGGAGCTGCTGGCCCGTGGCGTCCTCCGCTCGCGCCTGCGCCACGGGGACGGAGGACACCTGACCCATGATGAGGGCGGTCTCCTCCCGCTCGACACGGTCGACCTCCGTGCGGGCCTGCTGGCGCGAGGAGATCTCCGCGATGGATGAGATGGCCAGGACCGCGCTCAGCAACAACACGCAGAGCGTCAGTCCTTCGGAGATCCGCTGGACGAGGAAGAGGGCCGCGTTCCGCAACGAGACGAGCGCCACGGGGCCCGCTGGCGCGGGCGCGGGGGCAGGAGGCACCACCGCCACGATGCTTCCGGAATTCGCTCCGCTCGGTTTCGCCAACGGCGCCCCCCTTCCTGGAGCTGCAAAGGCTAGCATTCCGGCGAGCACGATGTGCACGTCCCCCAGGCATGCATGTCTCAGTGGAGCCGCCCCCTCCCAGGGTGACAGCCCTCCTCGGCCTGTCCGGGACGTGCCCGAAGCGTGACACCACCGCGACATGCGTGGACAACCTTGACGACGACAACGCGCTCGACGTGCGGCCGAGTTCCACCGGAGCGCTGTCAACAACCCCGACCCCATGACGCAACGAGTCGAACACTGGGCGGAGGTCGTTCCAGCCAGCCTGGATGTCGCGGCGTTTCCGCAACCTTCTCCCGGGAACCCCGACAATCGGGTGATCAGCATCCCATCAAGGCACTCATCATGACGACGCGCGTTTCCATCAACAGCGGCACCCGCCTTCGGTCGACTCCTTCAACCTTCCGGGAGCAGCCGCTTCCCCAGGCCCGCACCGCGGCCCTCCCCCAGGGGGCCTCCCGCCAGCGTCCGGCGGCGACCCAGACCCGACCGGCAGCCTCCCCGCAGGTCGCCCCCCGCCAGCGTCCGGCGACCACGCAGACCCGTGCTGCTCCCCAGCGCCTGCCGCGTCACACGCGCGATACCTTCGAAGCGGGCACCGTCCGGGCCCCGGGGTCGGCTCGCACCCCTCGTGCACCGGCCACCTCGGAAACGGCGGCGGCGTCACGCAGGACCCGCGACACCTACTCGTCGGGCAACCCCAGGCTGGACGCCATCAACGCGACGCCGCTGCGCGCCGGGGCCGACAAGTCTTGCGTCAAGACCACGCGCGCGAACCTCCAGCGCGCGGGCATGCAGGGCCTGCCGGTCAATAGCGGCGGTGACGGCAACCACTCGCGGGGGACGATGGTGCAGATGCTCCGCAGCAACCATTGGCAGTCCGCGGCGATCCCCGGTTCCTCCGTGCAGACCATCGACAGCCCCGCCGGACGTGTGCAGGCACACGTGCTCTCGGGCGAGGCGTTTGAGCAAGCCGCCCGAAACGGCCAGATTCCCGAGGGGGCCGTGGTGTTCCAGACCAAGCACGGCTGGCAGTACGGCAAGTCGCCGTATGGGAGCGACATGGGCATCGCGCGCGACGGCGGCGTCTTCAACTACAAGCAGAACAGCAACATGGCCATCTACCGCAACGTGCGTGAGGCCGTGGTGCTCCTCCCTCGCTGAGCGCGCTGGAACATTCCGGTCCACCTCGACGCCTTGGGCACCGATGCCCAAGGCGTTGTCATGTGAGGGGTCCGATGTTGGCCTGAAGCTCCACCGGCAAACCCCAGGGGGTAGGCTCCACGCCCATGAGCGCTTCCGCCCCGCCCCAGGTCCACTTCCGCACCTGCAACCTCTGTGAAGCGATGTGCGGTGTCCGCATCGAAGTCGCCGACGGGCGCATCACTTCCATCAAGGGCGACGACGCGGATCCGTTCAGCCGGGGCCACATCTGTCCCAAGGCCGTGGCGCTTCGCGACCTGCACGAAGACCCGGACCGCCTCCGCCATCCCATGAAACGCACCGCCTCCGGCTGGGAGCGCGTGTCCTGGGAAGACGCCCTCCAGGACATCGGCCAACGCCTCCACGCGCTCCAGCAGGAGCACGGCCCGAACTGCGTGGGCGCCTATCTGGGCAATCCCAACGTCCACAACCTGGGCTCGATGATGTTCGGCTCCGGGCTGCTGCGCGCCCTGCGCTCGCGCAACCTGTTCTCCGCCACCTCCGTCGACCAGCTCCCCCACCAGCTCGTGGCCCACCTCATGTTCGGCCACCAGCTGCTCGTCCCCATCCCAGACATCGACCGCACGCGATACATGCTCATCCTGGGCGCCAATCCGCTCGCGTCCAATGGCAGCCTGATGACCACCCCCGACGTGCGCGCCCGCCTGCGCGCCATCCAGGAGCGCGGCGGCAAGGTCGTCGTCATCGACCCGCGCCGCACCGAGACCGCCGCCATCGCGGACCAGCACGTCTTCGTCCGCCCCGGAACCGACGCGCTCGCCCTCTTCTCCCTGCTCCACCTCGTCCTGGAGGCGAACCCCCACCGCATGGGCCGGCTCGCCGCCTTCGTCGAGGGCCTGGACGCCGTCGCGCCGCTCGCCCGTGACTTCCCTCCTGAGCGCACGGCCCCTCACACCGGCATCGCGCCAGACGTGCTTCGCGACATCGCCCGGGACCTGCTCGCCGCCGACGGCGCCGTCTGCTACGGCCGCATCGGCCTGTCCACGCAGCCCTTTGGCTCCCTCTGCCAATGGCTCATCAACGTCCTCAACATCGTCACCGGCAACCTGGACCGCGAAGGCGGCGCCCTCTTCACCCTCCCTGCCTTCGACCTCATCGGTGGCCCCCGGGCACTCGGCGTCAGCCGCGGCGGCCACGGACGCTGGAGGAGCCGCGTGCGCGGCCTGCCGGAGACCGCGGGCGAGCTCCCCGTCGCCGTGCTCGCGGAGGAGATCCTCACCCCCGGCGAGGGCCGCATCCGCGCCCTCATCACCCTGGCCGGCAACCCCGTGCTGTCCACGCCCAATGGCACACAGCTGGATACCGCGCTGGGGCAGCTCGACTTCATGGTGAGCATCGACCCATACCTCAACGAGACCACCCGGCACGCTCACTACATCCTGCCGCCCGTGTCCGTGCTGGAGCGCGGGCACTACGACCTCGCCTTCCACGTGCTCGCCGTGCGCAACACCGCGAAGTATTCGCCCCCTGTCTTCCAGGCCGCGCCGGATGCGCGCCAGGACTGGGAGATCCTCCTGGAGCTCCAGCACCGGCTGGAGACGCTACGCCACGGACGCGGCCCCCGCGCGCTCCTCAAGTACCAGGCCCTCAAGCGCCTGGGGCCCGAGCGCATCCTCGACCTGGGCCTCCGCATGGGCCCCTATGGCTCCCGCTTCCATCCGTTCAAGAAGGACGGCCTGTCGCTCGCGAAGCTGCGCGCCGCGCCCCATGGCATCGACCTGGGCCCGTTGAAGCCCAGCCTCCCCGGCCGCCTCCGCCACCGCTCCAAGCGCATCCAGCTGGCTCCAGAGCTGCTCGTCGCGGACGTGGCGCGGCTGCGCGCCGCATTCCCTGATGACGCGGCGCCTCGCGACGGGGAGCTGCTGCTCATTGGCCGCCGGCACCTGCGCGACAACAACTCGTGGATGCACAACGTGCCCGGGCTCGTGAAGGGCCGCCCCCGCTGCACGCTGATGATCCACCCCGACGACGCATCCCGGCTGGGCCTCGCCGAAGGCGTGGAGGCCACCGTCCGCTCGCGCGTGGGTGAAGTCACCGTGCCCGTCGCCGTCACCGAGGATGTCATGCCGGGCGTCGTCAGCCTGCCGCATGGCTATGGCCACCAGCGCGCGGGAATCCGCTTGAAGGTGGCGGGCGCGCACGCGGGCGCCAGCATCAACGACCTCACCGATGATCAGGCGCTGGACGCCGTCAGCGGCAACGCGGCCTTCAGCGGCACTCCCGTCCACGTCCGGCTGGCGACGACCTGAGCCGCCGAAGCCCTCACGGCCTCAGTGATACACCGGCGACGGCAAGCCCGGCGGCCCCACGGGCACCCCCGTCGCCTTCGTCTTCCGGGGGCGCCACACCAGCGGCGTGAGCGTCCCCGCCAGCACGAACACCGCCTGCACCGAGTGCGCGAGCAACGCGATGGACATCGCCTTCGCCGCCGTCGTCCCCATCGCACCCGCGGCCAGAGAGAACATCCCGTCCGTCACGCCGACCTGCCCGGGCACCAGCGAGCCCATGGCCAACGCCACCAGGTAGAGCCCTTGCGTGAACAGCGCCTGCACCGCCGTCGCGTGGATGCCCACCGCGTGCGCCAGCACCGCGTACTGCATCACCTGCAACGCACGGCTGCCCAGGAACGCCAGCATCGGCCGCCATGGACACAGCCCTCCTGCGCACACCGATGCCTGGAAGGCCTCCGCGTGCTCACCCCACCTGCCGCACCGCCGGCGCATCCACGCCCCCAGCCGCTTCGCGCGCAGCCCCGCGCGGACGCCCAGCGATGCCATCAACAACACGAAGCCATGCACCAGCATCGCCACCGTGAAGGCGCTCCAGCCCGTCAGCATGAAGGACGCCACCGCGCACGGAAAGGAGATGAGCCCTCCCGCCCCCAGCGACGCCGACTGCGACGTGGCCGCCGCCGCCGTCGCGGACGCGCCCCCCGTGTAGGGCGTGAGCAGGGTCGCCTTGGTCGCCTCCGCCGCCGCTCGGCCCGCGGGAGCCATGCTCGACACCGCGGTGCCAATCAACTGTGCACGCACCAACACCGAGAGCGGCACCTGCCGAGCGCGAGCGCCATAGGACAGCCGCGTCGCCGTGGCGTCGCAGGTCTGCCGGCCCAGTTCGATGAGCACCACCCAGGGAAGCAATGGCATCGCACCCACGAGCGTGGTCTTCAGCTCGCTGGCGCCCGCCTTGTGCACCATCGTGGCCAGCATGCTCACGCCACCCATCGCGAAGACGGGCTTGAGCACCGTCACCAGCCTGCGCTTCCAGACGCATGGTGCGGCCGACAGCCCCTCCCCCTCGGCGCTTCCCGACCCGGACCGGGCCCCTTCGTGGTGCACGTTGCTCACACTCGCCCTCCTCGCCCATCCCCACGCGCCCCACCGAGGGGTCCACTTCAGAACCTGTGCAGCCCTCCGCGCCGTGGCGAGGGCCGACTGTCGACGTCTGGCAGCCTCCCCTGCCCCGCGTCCACGGATGGACAGAGCGACCTGCCTCCAGGGGCAGGGGGAAGGGATGAGGGATCGCTCCACCTGGGAGCCGCGCACCCCGGGTGGGTCCAGAGTGCACGCTCGGCAGCAGGACCGAAGGCGGTTAGGGTGGCGCCACCTCTTTCGCGCGGGAGCAACGCCATGAAAGCAGTGCGCTTCTCGGCCTTCGGGCCGCCCTCCGACGTCGCCCAGGTGGTGGAGGAAGCTCCCCCGCCGCTCAAGCCCGGCGAGGCGCGGCTGGCGGTGCTCGCCACGCCCATCAACCCCTCCGACCTGCTCACCCTCTCCGGCGAATACGGCGTGCTGCCCAAGCTGCCCGCGACGCCCGGCAACGAGGGCGTGGGCCGCGTGGTGGAGGTGTCCGGCTCCGATGCCGTCTCCGTGGGCGACCTCGTCTTCCTCCCCCTGGGCGCGGGCACCTGGCGCACCCACCTCACCGCCCCCGCCGCGCAGCTGCTGCCCGTGCCACCCGGCCTGGACCTGCTCCAGGCCAGCATGCTGCTCATCAACCCGCCCACCGCGTACCTGATGCTGCGCCAGTTCGTGACGCTCCAGCCCGGCGAGTGGGTGGTGCAGAACGCCGCCAACTCCGCCGTGGGCCGCTACCTCATCACGCTGGCGCAGGTGATGGGCCTGAAGACCGTCAACGTGGTGCGCCGCCAGGAGTTGGCGGACGACCTCAAGGCCCAGGGCGCGGACGTGGTGCTCCTGGACACGGATGCGCTGCCCCAGCAGGTGCGCGCGGCGACGGGCGGCGCGAAGGTGCGGCTGGGCATCGACGCGGTGGGGGGCGAGTCATCCCGCCGGGTGGGTGACTGTCTTTCCACCGGCGGCACGCTGGTGAACTACGGCGCGATGGGCGGCCAGGGCCCCCAGCTGTCCGCCGCGGCCTCCATCTTCAAGGACGTCACCCTGCGCGGCTTCTGGCTGACGCGCTGGCTGCGCGACGCCCCTCGCGAGGAGCAGAACGCCACGCTCGCCCGGTTGGCGGAGCTGATGGCCGGGGGCGTGCTGCAAGCGCCCGTGGACGGCACCTATCCCCTGGAGCGCATCCAGGACGCGGTGAAGCGCGCGCAGGAGCCGGGCCGCAACGGGAAGATCCTCCTCACCCCCAACCCCGCGGCGTGAAGCCTCCGCCGCTCACTTGAAGGAACGACGACCATGAAGCGAGTCGAAGGCAAGGTGGCCCTGGTGACTGGCGGCGCGGGGGGGCTGGGTGCCGCGTCCGCGCGGATGCTCGCGCGCGAGGGCGCCAGGGTGGTGGTCACCGACCGGCGCGAAGCCGAAGCGCGCGCGGTGGCGGAGTCGCTGGGCGAGGCCGGCCTGTTCGTCCAGCTGGACGTCACCCAGGAGGACCAGTGGGTCCACGCGCTGGCGCGCACGGTGGAGAAGTTCGGGCGCCTGGACGTGCTCGTGAACAACGCCGGCATGGGCATCGTGAAGGACGTGGAGGAGATGACGCTGGACGAGTGGAAGCTCGTGCACTCGGTCAACCTGGACGGCGTCTTCCTGGGCTGCAAGCACGGCATCCGCGCGATGAAGCAGTGCGGGGCCCAGGGCTCCATCATCAACATCTCCTCCATCGCGGGCATCGTGGGCGTGGGCCAGTTCCCCGCGTACAGCTCCAGCAAGGGCGGCGTGCGCCTGCTGTCCAAGTCCGTGGCGCTGCACTGCGCGGCCAAGGGCTATGGCATCCGCTGCAACTCCATCCACCCCGGCTACGTGGAGACCGCCATGGTGGAGGCGCTGTCCCAGGCCAGCGGCCAGGCGGAGAAGACCCGCGCGCGCATGCTCAAGGGCATCCCCATGGGCCGGTTCGGTGAGCCGGACGACGTGGCGAACGCGGTGGTCTACCTCGCGTCGGATGAGTCCAAGCTGATGACCGGCGCGGAGATGATCCTCGACGGCGGCGCCACCGCGCAGTAGCGCGGGGCCCCACGACCGCGCCCCGGGAGGTCACTCCCAGGGCGCCCCGAGCAGCTCCGCGAAGCGCAATCCCAGCTCCATCCGGCCCACCATCGCCTGCCCCCACGCGGTCGCCTGCGCGGCCCAGGTGGCGGGCGTCAGCCCCGCGGTCTCGAAGAGCTTCAGCACGTCCCCGCCCCGCTGGAGCGCCTTGATCATCCGCGCGTAGTCCACGAGCGTCGGGAGCGCCGCCCCCGGGAACAACACCTCGCTGTCCAGGGGACGCGGGTCCAACCGCGGCTGGAGCGTGGACAGCGCGAGCTGGGCATTCACGAGCGCGTGGAGCTCCTGCTGCTCGCGAGCGGCGGCCTGTCTGGCCGCGAGCGCCTCGGCGTCGCGGCGGGCGACCTCGGCCTGGCGCTCCCGGTCGCGGCGGCGGGACTCGGCCACCTGCCGTTCAATCTCCCGCTCCCGCTCGCGGGCTTCATTCGCCCGGCGGCGCTCGCGGCGCTCCCGCATCATCCGCACCGCGTCGTGCGTGTCGTCCAGGAAGTCGCGGTGGATGTTCGACTCCTCCGGCGGAGACGGCGTGGCGAGCACGCGCTGCTCGAAGGCCGGGAAGCGCGCCTCGAAGTGCTCCCACTCCGCGTCCATCACGCCGAGGATGGCGGGGTCCTGGGACTCCAGCGCGTTGCGCAGCGCCATGGCGCCCTTCGACACGGAGAGGGACGCGGTGCGCGGACGCGTGCCCACCACCTCCTCCGCCGCGTCCCACAGGGCGCGCAGCCTCCGGGGCAGGGCCTCCTCTGGCGCGCCCTCCAGGAGCCGCACCGCCTGGGGATAGAGCCCTTCGGGATCCACGCGCCACCACGTCTGGAAGCGCGCGAGGACGTCCGGCTCCGCTTCGCGCTGCCTCTCCCAGAGCACGTCGCGCCACCCCGCGAAGGCGGCGAGCAACGCGCCGCGCTCGGAGGGATGTGATTGGAAGCGCCGCCAGACGGCTTCGACGAGGGACTCCCGGCCGGAGAGGGCGCTCCATGAGCGCACCAGCTTGCCCAACGGCGCCACCAGCAGGTGCTGGCCCGGACCGTCCCAGATGGCCATCAACAGGCGGCCCGCATGACCGGGTTCGGCATCCTTCCGCTCGGGAGAAAGCCGCGCGTGCTGTTCCCGCGAGGGGAACATCAACAGCGCCTCCAGCAAGGCCCCGCCGCTGTCCGGGTCGCGGGCCCAGTCGTTCAGCCGCCGCTGTTCGTCCACGCCGGAGTGGTGGAGGAAGAGCACGAACGCGGAGTCCTTGAAGCAGGCATCGCGGTCCTTCGCCGTGCCCCGGTCGATGGCGTGCACCGTCTCCTCGAGGAAGGCCCACATCGCCTCGGTCTCTTCCTCGTCGGGGCCCTCGGGGTCGTTGAAGGGAGGCGTGGCGGCCCACTCGAAGAAGTCCAGCGCGGTCTCCGCGGGCAGGTCGCGCAGCACCGAGCGCGCCCACCGGGCCCAGCGCCGCTGGTCCTCGACGCCCCAGGCCCGGAAGGGGCGGCGCTTCGCGAAGGACCGCAGCTCGTCCGCGAGCGACCCGACCGTGCGCAGGGACACGGTGAGCAGCGCCTCCAGCGCGCCCTCGGGCGGAGGCGAGGCGAGCTCCTGAAGGACCTCCTTCGCGAAGGCCGCGTCGCCGTCCCGCTCCAACCGCGTGAGGAGCCGGCGCGAGCCCCACTGGCTCAGGATGCGCCGGGCGAAGCCGGCGAGGTCGGCATCGGAGGAGTCCAACGCCTGGGCGACCTCCACCTCTTCCCGGAGGCAGAGGGCGCATTCGAAGCGGACCTCGGGGTCCGTGCCGTACAGGCCCCGGCGCAGCGCCGCGGTGACGGCCTCCGGCGGCGACTCGTCCTCGTCCGACACCCGGACCCAGGCGACCGCGGCGCGCGAGGACAGCTCGGGGACGTCGAGCACGCCCTGGGCGAGGATGCGGATCTGCTCGGACTCCTCGGGGCGGCTTCGCGGGGGAACGCCATTGCGCCAGTGCGTCAGGGCGAGCATGGCCTCCACCGACATGCGGCCCTCCCCGTTCATCAGCAGGCGGCGCACGGTGAAGCGGGCGCCCTGCTCCCAGGTGCCTTCGTGCACCCACGCGAGCGCGGCCATCTCACGCAGGTCCGGGTCCGGGGCCTTGCTCGACAGCCACTCCAGGGAGTCCGGCAGGGGGCCGACACCGAACTGCTCCTCCAGGGACGCTTCGTCCATGGGCAGCATCCGCGCCCAGCGGTCCTCCATGTCGCGCACGAAGCCGCGTTGGATGAGCCGCGCCTCCATGCGCCGCGCGTCCGCGAGGAGGCTCCGCACCACGCCCCACTGCCGCGCGTAGCGTGCTTCCAGCACCTCCACCTGGGCGGGCTCCAGCGCGGCGGTCCGAGCCGCCAGCGAGAAGCGGTCCACGCCAGACTTCAAGAGCTCTCGCGCGGAGCCGTAGCGCTCCGGCGCGATGGCGCCACAGAGGCAATGCGGACACGCGGTATCGGAGAGGATGAAGCGGGTGCACCCGGGGCAGCGCACCTCGGCGCCCCGGCGCACGCCGCTGTCGAGCAGAGCGGACATGCCCCGTGTCTACTCCGGCTCGGGGGCGTCATGCACCCCGGGCCGGCAAAGCATCGGAGGTCCGGCCTCTGTCCATGCCCCGTCACCGGGGGCCGCGAGGCTCCAGCCTGCTACGGGTGCGCCTCGCCGCGAGAAGACCGCGGCTCCATGAAGAGCTGATCGACGTAGCACCACAGCCAGTCATCATCGGACTGGAAGGCCTGGATGATGGGATGCTGTGTCTGACGGAAGTGCTTGGTGGCGTGCTTGTTCTTCGACGAGTCACAGCACCCCACGTGCCCACAGGACAGACAGCGGCGCAGGTGCACCCAGTCGTCCCCCATCTTCATGCACTCCTCACATCCCTCGGTCCTGGGCGACGGGTCATCCACCTGATCCACATGGCTGCAATTCGAGGCCATCGCTGCGCTCCTTGAAGGCAAAGTGCTTTGCCCGCAGGCTGCGCATGCCCTCCCCGCGAGGAAATCGCCCTCCAGGCCTGCTCACATGCTCCTCCGCCCGCCTGGCCATCCCGGAGAGACGAAGGCCCCCGTCTCGACGAGAGACGAGGGCCTCGGGGCGACGATGACCGCTGCTCGCGCTACCGACCTTCGGCGGCCCGCTCCAGCGTGGCGATGTCCAGCTTCACCATCTTCATCATCGCGAGCATGACGCGGCTGCGCTTCGCCTCGTCCGGGTCCTTCAGCAGCTCCTGCATCCGCGTGGGCACGATCTGCCAGGACAGCCCGAAGCGGTCCTTGAGCCAGCCACACTGCACCGGCCGGCCCCCGTTCGCCGTGAGCTTGCTCCACAGGTCATCCACCTCCGCCTGCGACTCACAGCTCACGCTCAGCGAGACGGCATCCGTGAAGGGAATGTCCTGCCCGCCGTTGAGCGCGAGGAGCTGCTGTCCCGCGAGCTGGAACTCGATGAGCAAGACGGACCCCTTCTTGCTTGGCGCTTCGTCTCCATACCGGGCGACCGACAAGATCTTCGAGTCCTTGAAGACAGAGGTGTAGAAGTTGACGGCCTCCTCGGCGTTGGCGTTGAACCACAGACAGGTGGCGATCTTCTGCGCGACGGACATGGGGGCTCCTCCTCGGCTTACAGTGGGCTTCGCGCGCGGCGGGGACAGCGGCCCGACGCGGGTCCTCCACTTAGCATCCTGCCGCGCGACCCCACGCTCGGACGTCCCCTCTCAGGGGAGGGGACCCGCGGCTTCGGAGGGAGCGACGTGCGTGGGGACCTTCAGCTCCCCGGAGATGATGCGGGCCCGCAGCGCGTCCACCGTGCGCAGCGCCTCCGCCTTGCCTGGGAATTCCAGCCGCACGGGGGCCAACCCCATGCCTCCCTCCTTCAACCCCAGCGACAGGCTCCCGCCCTTCAAGCGGCCCTGGAGCTGGTCCCGAACCGCCTCGTACACCACCAGGTCCACGTGCTTGAGGACCGCGGACAGCACCGCCTGTGGCGCCAGGTGGGACGGATCCGAGTCCACGCCAATGACATACACGGCGCCGCCTGCGTCGCGCGCCTCCTTCACCGCCTGGATGGCGCCCAGCCCGTCCACGCCGGCCGCCGCGAAGAGGACGTCCGTCTTCTTCAGCAGCAGGTCCTGCCCCACCTGCTTGCCCAGGGCGAAGTCGGTGAAGCTGCCGGTGTAGTTGACGAGCACCGTGGCCTTCGGGTTCGTCGCGGCGACGCCGGCGCGGAAGCCCGCCTCGTAGCGCTGGACCAGGGGGACCTTCATTCCGCCGACCATCCCCACCCGGCCCGTCTTCGTCACGAGGCCCGCGAGCGCGCCCGCCAGGAAGCAGCCCTCCTCCTCGCGGAAGGTGACCGTGCGCACGTTGGGCAGCGTGAAGACCCGACCCTGCGCGTCCAGGAGCGGGCTGTCGACCAGGAGGAAGGGCAGCGACGGGTTGCGCCGGGCCACCTGCTCCACCGCGTTCTCCAGCATGAAGCCCACGCCCATCGCCAGCGACACCTGCTGCTCCGCGAGCAGTTGCAGGTTGGGCTCGTAGTCCTCCGCCACCCGGCTCTGGAGGACCACGGGCGTGATGCCCAGAGGCCCCAGCTCCCGCGCGGCCAGGTCTGGCCCCAGCGAGTCCTGACGCTCGGCCGCGGAGGCCTGCTGGTAGCCGGCCTTCTCGTACTTCACGCCAGCCGCCCACAGCTCCAGCCCCCGCAGGGCCGAGTCGTTGAACGCGTGATCTCCCCGCCCCCCCAATCCCAGCACGAGGCCGATGCTGGGTTTAGAGCCAGAAGGTCGCGTGTCAGACGACTCAGGCCCCGCGGGGGGTGCCTCCTTCTTGCAGCCCGTGAAGGCCGCCAGGAGGCACAGGACGAGAGAGACACTGCGACGGTGTGGGCCCATGGCTCCACCGGTGTATCACGCCGCCACGGCCGCTTCCGGACGCGGGCGCTGCCCGGGTTTGGAGTGTGTGCCTGCGTCGCGGGTGCATGGCTCCGGGCTGTGCACGCCATGTGCCGTCGTCTGGCTGGGACGGCTCCCTCCCAGACACGCGGGCTCCCCGCCCAAAGCGCGTTTCAGCGGGACGCGGCGTGCGTGCGCGGGTGACGCAGCAGCCCCGTGGACGGCGGGACCCGGCCTCCCCCTGGCCGCGCGCGATGGAACGGCCGCGGGGGCGCGGTAGGCTGCACTCCATGCCCTATCAACGCTCCCCGGTGAAGGCGCCGCGTCTCTCAGGCGTGGCCCTCAAGGCCATGGTCCACACGCTGGAGCGGGGCGGCGTCGGGCCGGTGCTGGTGGAGAAGTTGATGAGGGACAGCGGCATCGTGTCGTGGCGCGAGCTGTCCGCCGGAGACGCGCCGCCCGTCCAGTACCCCCTGCCCCCCGGGGCGCCCGCCACCGAAACCCAGACACCGCTGGAGCAGGCCGCGCGCGCCGTCGCCGCTTCGCCGGGCGAGCCGACGCGGGAGACGGTCGCGGCCTTCGCTCACGCCTACCGCGAAGGCGGGATGGATCCGGTGGCCGTGGTGCGGAAGGTCCATGCGTCCATCGAGCGGCTGGACGGCGGCGCGGACCGCCTGGGCCTCTTCATCGCGCGCAAGCCGGACGAGGTGCTGCGGGCCGCGGAGGCGTCAGCGGAGCGCCTGCGCGCGGGCAGGCCCTTGAGCGTGCTGGAGGGCGTGCCCGTGGTCCTGAAGGACGAGGTGGACCTGGCGGGCTTTCCCACGACGCTGGGCACCACGTTCCGCCCCCAGGTCGTCTCCACCGACTCGACGGTCGCCGCGCGCTTGAAGGCCGCGGGCGCGCTCATCCTGGGCAAGGCCAACATGAATGAGATTGGCATCAACCCCATCGGGTTGAACCCGCACCACGGCGCCGCGCGCAACCCGTGGAACCGGGGCCACATCACCGGCGGCAGCTCCAGCGCCTCCGGGGCCGTGGTGGCCGCGGGCCTGTGTCCGCTGAGCATCGGCGCGGACGGAGGCGGCTCCATCCGCATTCCCGCCGCGCTCTGCGGCATCGTCGGACTGAAGGCCACGTGGGGCCGCATCCCGGAGACCGGCGTTCCGCCGCTGTGCTGGAACGTGGCGCACGTCGGCCCCATGGGCCTCACGGTCGACGACGTCGCGGCGATGTATGCGATTCTCGCCGGTCCGGACGGGCATGACGTCGTCGCGCGGCAGCAGCCCCCGCATCACCTGTCAGGCTACGAGGATGGGGCGCTGAAGGGCGTCCGCCTGGGGCTCTGCACGCCCTACTTCGAGGACGCCGACCCGGACGTGGTGGCCCGGTGCAAGGAGGCCGTGCGCGCCCTCACCGACGCGGGGGCCACGGTGGTGGAGATTCCGCCGCCGGACCTGAACACGATCCTCTGGACGCACAGCTGCATCATCTTGAGTGAGATGACGGAGGCGATGCTGCCGCAGCTGAAGGAGAGCGCGTCGGTGTTCGGGCTCGACTCGCGAACCAACCTGGCGCTCGGGCGGCACTTCCGGGCCACGGACTTCGTCCACGCGCTGCGGCACCGGCACCGGCTGACGCGGGAGCTGCTGTCCCTCATGGCGGACGTGGACGTCATCGTCACCCCGACCACCGCCAGCACCGCCCCGGCGATCCCCGAAGCGACGCTCCCCGACGGCGAGTCGAACCTGCCCGTGGTGGATGCGTTGATGCGCTTCATCCGTCTGGCGAACCTCACGGGCTGCCCCGCCCTCTCCGTGCCCGCGGGCTTCGACCGCGCGGGCCTGCCCGTGGGCTTTCACCTGATGGGGCGGCCGTACGAGGAGCACCTGCTGCTGCGACTGGGACGGGTGGTGGAGCACGCGGCGGAGCACCGCACGCCGGCCCTCCACGTGAACGCCTTGCGGCCGGGTTGAGCGCGGGAGGGCGGGGGCAACTCCTGCTCTCATCCTCCGATAACTCCCTGAACCGGGAGCGCGGAGGACCCAGCCATGGCCATCGAGGGTGTTGGACGAGGAGCAATCCGGCCGGCGACGCCGCGGTCCACTGACGAAGCGTCCACGCCCGTCGCGGCGAGGAACACGGTCGCCCGTGCCCAGGTGAAGGCGGACGTCTTCGAGGCGAAGAGCGCCTCGGCCGCCGGCGCTGTCGCGGGCAACGCGAACCTCCCCCCGGTCCAGTCCAACACGGGAACGGTCCAGGCCGGTACGGTGACGCTGGACGAGGCGACGAAGGTGGCTCGCGGCGCGCTGAAGGTCGACGCGAGCGCCGACCCCAAGACGTACGACGGCATGTACCTGGGTTCGGATGGCTACGCGTATCCGCCGGACGCGTTCTCCATCTCCGAAGTCCCGCCGTTCAAGCCGGAGAAGCCCATCGCCTCCCCGACGCCGACGACGTACCACGTCAACGGCATCCTCACGAAGCCGCAGGACGACATGGGCGAGGCCCAGAAGCTGGCGAACGAGACGGGCACGAACGTGGTTCCCATCTACAACGCCACGGAGGGCCTGCCCGCGGACGTCGCGCAGACGGGCCTGGACCGGCTGGGCCTGGGGAACAACAAGGCGGCCCAGACGCTCGCCGACGCCGTCTACAACGACCTCCAGGCCGGCAAGAAGGTCAACGTCACGGGCTACAGCCAGGGCGGCGCCGTCGTGTCGAGCGCGTTGCGCGCGGTGGACAACCGCGTCAAGGGGGACATGGGCGGCTTCTGGGGCAACCTCCCCATCCTCGGCGAAGGCAACCGGCAGAAGCGCGAGGCGCTGCTCGGGAACATCAACGTCTCGACCTTCGCGGGCGCGGGCAAGACCTTCCCGGACGGGCCCAAGTACACGTTCTACGTCAACAAGCAGGACCCCGTGCCCACGTGGCTGGGCACGCACGAGTTCAACCCGGTGACGGACATCGTCACGGGCATCGTGTCGGGCCTCTTCCCGAGCATCGGCATCATCAACGGCGGCCCGTCGACCCAGGCTCCCAAGGGAGCGACCGTCCACACCTTCGACTCCGCCGGGACGAACGAAGACGTCTTCAACGTGGACGGCAAGCACGGCATCAACACGTACCTGAACAACATCCGGGACGCCTCGTGACGTGAGTCACGCGGGTACCAGGCTGTCGAAGAACGAGAGAGGCAAGAGCCCGGAAGCGCTCCTGTTCGGGCGGTCTTCGGCCCCGACGCGCAGCAGCTGAATGCGCGGGGCCCGGAAGCCATGAAGCGTGCGCAGCGGGCCGCCCCGCGGCCACGGCCTCACGGCGGCACGGCCGCGATTCCCCGGCTGCGCTTCAGGGCCGAAGACGCGAAGAAGCCGCCACAGGCCTCTCGCAGGGAGCACCCCTCACACTCGCGGAAGTAGACGTTCTTCCAGTCGGAGATGCTCTTGCGCGCGAAGGCATGGAGGTCGGCGGGGAGCACGCAGAGGGGATGGTTGTAGAGGGAGGTGCTGACGCCCGCGCGGTCCAGGATGCGAACCGAAGCGCGGAGGGGCTCCTGGTAGTCGAGCGGATCCACCCAAAGCTTCGGCAGGTTCGTCTTCGCGAAGCCCATCAGCTCCAACCCCATCAGCGCGACGTGGTCCACGAAGAGCAGGTTCCGGGCGATGAAGCGGGCCAGCTCCGGCAGGCGTTCGGAGGTGAGGGCGTGGATGACGACCCGGAGCTCCACCCGGACGCCCGCGCGCTTCAAGTTCAGGATGCCGCGAAGGGTTTCGTCGTACGCGCCCCGGGCCTGCACGACGTGGTCGTGCTCCTCTGGCAGGTCGGAGTACAGCGGGACGCCCACCATCAGGTCCGGATGACGGAGCCTCCCGAGTCCCTGCGCGAAGTCCTCCCGCGAGAATCGCCGGCCATTGGAGAGCAGATGGACCGCCGTCTCCGGCAGATGCGTCTTGAGCCTGTCCACGAGGCGGAGGAGTCCCTCCCCCAGCAGGCCGGGCTCGCCGCCCGTGATGCCCAGCTCGCGCGTCTCGGGTGAGATGAGTGGGATGAGCTCCAGCAGCTCATCCAGCAGCCAGGAGTCGTCCTGCTTGCGCGGCGGCTGCGAGCACATCAGGCAGTAGTTGTCACAGCGCTCGGTGACCAACAGGCTGTTGGAGGGGGACGCCCGCCGGTAGAGCACGCTGAGCCTTCGGTTCGACGGCTCCACCCGCACCACATCTCCCTCCGCGAGCGGGTGAAAGCCAGGTGGCAGGACATAGGCATCGGACACACCGACATCCGAGGACGCCTCCTCCAGCAGATACGCGCGAAAGCCCGGCGGGAGTGCGCCGGGCTTGCCCTGGACCAGGAGGATCCCTGGCACCCCACCGCGCGCGGTGGAGGTGGGGTGTTCGAGGATCCGCCCGATGAAGGGGTGGGCGGACGAGGGAGACACGGGGCGAAGGCCCGGCGCGGAGAGGCTGGCGTTCATGGCTCACAGCCACCCAAGCAGCGTCTCGCGGGCGGACGGCTCATCCTCGAGCAGCGTGATGACATGCCGCAGGACCGCCATCTGCTTCTTGCAGAAGGCGCTGAATGCCTTGTGCCCGACGGCGTCCCCTTGCGTCGCCCGGTGGAAGACCGGATCCGCGCCGCAGAGGGGCAGGAAGGCGCAGTCGCTGCACATGGGGACACCCTCCGGCATCGTGTCGCTCAAATGGGCCAGCAGGGATTCGGACGTCAGGAGGGCCGCGGCGTCATCGCTCGCGACGTGGCCCAGGCGGAACGAGAAGTCCCCCATCTCCGCCAGCATCCTGCCTTCGTCGGAGGCATAGACGAAGCCATCGTAGTTATAGACGAGTGCGCCGATGCCCAGGCCCGCGGGCGACTGGAGGTCGACGTAGTTCGCCCCCTGGGGGGAGAAGAGCTTCTGCAGGAGGATGGCCGTGAACTCCTCGCGCAGCGCGTACCCCCGCGCGTTGAGCTTCAGGATGTGAGCGAGCCCCCGCTTGTAGAAGGCAATCCACCTGTCGACGTCATAGGCCTGGGACAGCTTTCCCCGGACCGCGAAGCCATACGGACTCAGGTTGCGCAGGAAGATGCCGTGGAACCCCAAGCGCACGTACTCGTCGATGATCTCCTCCACCCGCTCCAGGCTGGTGCGGGTGGTGGTCATGAGGGCGGAGACGGCCTGCTCCCCCAGGGCCTCCCGTGCGCGGCGGATGGCAGCCACCGTCCGCTGGTGGCTGTCACCGCCCCGGACCGGACGCTGTGCGTTGTGAAGGTCCTCGGGCCCATCCAGCGACGTGGAGAGGAAGATGCCGTGCTCGCGACAGAAGTCGAGGACCTCCTCCGACAAGCGGGACAGGTTGGTGGCGATGACGAACTGGAGGTTCCTGCCCTGCGTCTGGTTCAGCGCCAGCGCGCGTTCGACGACGTAGCGGATGAGGCCAAAGTTGAGCAGCGGTTCGCCACCCTGGAACTCGATCTTGAGCGACGGCGATGGACTCTGGAACGTCAGCGCCAGGGCCCGGTCCGCGTGCTCCGGAGTCATGTCGAACCGGGTCCGGTCCTCCACCTGTCGCGACACCTGGCAGTACGGACAGGAGTGGTCGCAGCGCAGGGTAACCACGAAGATGTGCAGGCCCGTGAAGTCCGCGAGCTGCTCGGCCCGGGTCCGGTACTTGAGGGCCAGCAGATCCAACGCCACCCGAGACTGCCGGTCGAACATGAAGTGCCGGGACTTGAGCGCCTTGTAGCTCGCGGAGTCTGGCGGCAGCGCACGGCGGGCGAACGCGACGAGGTCCTCACGCGAGAGGACCACGTGCTCACCCACGTCGTTGGTCAGCACATAGCGGTTGCCGTCCAGCAGGCTGAAACGGAAGGGTGCGAGCCTGTAGTCCGGGTCGGGCTGGAAGGCCGCGCGCTCCTGGAACATGGAAGCTCCCAAGGTCAGTCCCGCCGGATGAGGTCCGTCCGAGAGAAGGCCTGCGCGAGAATCAACGCCCGGACAGACCGGGTCTCGTCGCCAATCTGCTCGCGCAACTCCTGGTCCAGCAGCTCCTGGAAGTAGCAGCGGACCGACTCCAGCGCCTCCGCCTCACGCGTCTCCGGCCGGAAGAGACAGGTGACGGAGAGCAGGTGCCCCTCCGGCGTCCCCAGGGCCGCCGTGAAGTGCTCCGCGAAGCGATAGCTGGCCTTCTGTACGGCGGAGAGGCGATAGACGCGAAGGTCGAGCGTCAGGCGGATGCGTCCCTCGTGGAAGACGAACGAGGCATCTCCGATAGGAGGATTACCACTCAAGCTTGACCTCTCCCGTCTGGCCCTCGAGCAGTTCGACCTCGACCGTGACCTGACCGAGGAAGCGGTTCTCCACGCGCACGACATGCGTCCCCGCGGACAACTCCATGGGGCCGGTCGCGTCCTGTCCCACGGCCTTGTCGTCCACGAAGATGCGGCCACCCGGGAATGCCACGAACGTGACGCGGGCGGGCTGGGGGGCTCGCGGTGGAGGAGGTGCGGTGTTCCGCGTCGTCTCGGTCTCGGGCGAAGGGGACGGCTCGGCCCTCCGAGTGGACGGAGGGCTGGGGGTCGTGGCCCGAGAGGGAGCGGGCGGCTCGTAGGAGGGGACGTAGCTGCCGCGGTAGCCCCCACCGCTGCTGGAGTAGTGGCTGCGGTGCGAGGAATGCGAGCGGTGCGAACGGTGCGCCGCGAGCAGGACCGGAGCCCCCCCGGAGGGCTCCACCAGGAGGAGCTCATGGTGAGAGTCCTCTTCCTCCCGGCTCCGGAGCGGGGAGCCCGAAGCCTCCACACCGGGCGCGAGGAGGCCGGAGGGCGCGGCGCCGCTGATCAATGAGAGCAGCGCGGAGCTGACGGAGAGCAAGCCCGGCGGTTTCGATGTCATGGCTTCAGGTCTCCCACGCGCAGCTCCATCAAGTCCGTGTTCCGCCACCGGGCGACGATGGGGATGGCACCCACCCTCCAGGTCGACGTCGTGGGCCCCTTGCCTCCTTCCCTCGCGGGTGGACGTGGAAGCGGGCCGGGTTGTCCCAGGGCCTGGGCCAGCAGGGCCGTGGTCTCCTCCGCCTGCGCTGGGGTGTTGAGCACGCGGCCCGTCTGGGTCCGGCCCACTAGGTAGACTCCCACGCAGCGATCCGCCTCCATCGCGCAGTGCAGCACCACCGAGTCCGCATCCCAGGTGAGGATCCGCGCATCAGAGCCTGCCGGGAGGTGCATCAACTGGAGGACCACCGCCCGCTCGGCACCGACCAGGGGGATCTTCCGGCGCTCCTCGCGGGCCCAGGTCGTCGCATCGATTGCTCGCGCCGCCAGCTCCCGGTCCTCTGGGAACTTTCCGGCCTCCGCGGCCCGTGCGAGGACTTCGTCCACACGATGAAGCCAGTCGCGAGTGGACTCTCCAGCACGCGAGGGCGGCGTGAGCGCCTTCATCAGGGCCTCGCGGGCCTGGGCGCGCTGGTTGTCAGCGGACGCCTGCTCCTCGCGAGCCGCCTTCCAACGACAGTTTCCGGCGGCGCATGCCGTGGGCTGCGGTGCTGCCCAGGAGTCCGGTCCTGCGCCCCACGCGAGAGGCCCCGTGAAGAGAAGCATGGCGCCCACGAAGGCTGTCCATTCCCGAGGGGAGCACCTCGCCCCGGGTCCGCTCCGTCTGTCCATGGTCACCTTCGCGCCTGGATTGCCCACAGGACGAATGATGCAGGAACGCACCCCCGGTGGACATCCCTCCAGGGAGGTAGATCCTGCTCCCCGTGGAGGTGTCTCTCCCCCAGCAGCGCGCTGGCTCGGAGCAGGTGTCTGCGTTCTGCATCGGCCTAAGCCCAGGGGACGGACTCACCCAGGGCCCGAGCCGCTCCTGAATGAGGCAGCGACTCACCCCGCCAGCAGGCGGACTTCCTCACACGGCGCGTCAACGGCCGCGGCCCTCACCGGGCTGGGGCGTCGCGCCGGGACGGGAGCGACGCCGCCCAGCCAGTCCCACGTCTCGCCGTTCCAGAGCTGCTCGCGCCATCCCAGCTGCGACGCGGCCTCGCGCGCCCTCGCACCGTGGGTGATGAGCGCCCAGCCCAGCCGGGACTGCTTGCACTCGCCGCTCTTGAACTTCAGCAGCCGGTGCTTTCCTCCCGCTTCCCCGCGATCCGCGTCCCAGAGGGCCTGGTTCTTGAGGCCCTCTCCCTGGAAGTCCACGCCGTTCCAGTCACACCAGGCGAGCACATCCTTCAGCCGGATCAACTTCGCGCCCCGTGAAAGTTCAGTCACTGCCGCCACGAGAAGGTCGGGGGTGATGACACGCATGGAAGAAGCCTCCGGTGCAGGTCGGCGAACGGAGCCAACCTACAGCGTGCGCTCCGCATGAAGGGCCTCCGAAACTTCATGCCTCTGTCATGGTTCTGTCATGAAGCGCGGCGGTTTGGCGCGGCGCGTCTACCATTCCGCCACATATGCCGCCCAGCGCCATGAGCCGATGGCGTCCGACAGCAGGTACACCTTCTTCATGAGAGAAAGGTATTCACCGCGAAGCCCCCACTCCTTCGCGTCACGCACGCCGATGGGGTCCATCCCGGAGCGGAACACGTCCCGCATCGCGGCGACCAGCCGGGTGATCAGATCCTGCGGTCCCTGGTTGAAGACCAGCAGCTCCCCTGACTGATACCGGTCCAGGGAGCCGGTGTTGTATTTGAGGTTCGAGCGAAGGAACACGACGCCCTGGACGCTCGATTGGGAGGACATCACCACCCGGGCCAGCTGCGCGAGGATGGGATAGAGGAAGGCGTTCGGCATCTCCCCGGCGAACTTCGTGAAGTCGATGACCAGGAGCACGTCCTGTGAGCCCTTGAGCTGTTGTCGGCTCAGGTACTCCAGCAACAGCGTGGCGATCTCCTCTCCTGCCTTCAGGCCCTGCGTGCCACGCTTCACCAGCTTCGAATGCAGGCTGTCGGAGAGGTTCACCCAGACCTGCGTGCCCTGGGCGCTGTCGAGCCCGACCTCCTCGCTGAGGAAGCCTCCCAGGTAGAACTCGAAGTAGGGCACGAACGGATCCAGGTTGTCCTTGCTGGGGACCGGGACATGCACCTCGAAGTCCATCTCCGCGAGGACGTCACACAGCCGCTTCCCCGCCGCCATGCCCGTGGGCGCGTAGATGCGGTGGAAGGTGCACGGGAACTGCCCTGTCGGGACGCTCTGAAGCGTCTCCTGGATGGCGGTCTCGGAGCACCCCACCGACGGTGCCCAGGCCCCCGCCAGCCCTGGAATCTTCTGGAGCGCGTCCTTGAGCTCCGTGGCCGACAGGCACGTCGCGCCAAGGAAGGCCAGCTCCCAGAGCGCGGACTCCAGCACCCAGAGATATTCGAAGAAGGTGAGGTCCTCCGGCTTCTGCTGGAGCACCGCCAGCTTCCGGGCGTGCCGGTGGATCCGCTCCTGCACGAAGCCGAAGAAGTCCGTCAGCCCCTCTTGAGAGTCCTCCATCACCTTCTTGCGCGCGGTGTGGACCAGCACGTTGGCGATCTCCACCAGCTGGCGGATCCACTCCACCGCCAGCTTGTGACCGCTCCTCTTCGCCACCTCCAGCAGCGCCTCGACATGGCCGAGCCGGGCGCCGCCATATCCCTTGTATCCCTTCCGGGGCTCCTCCGAGGTCTTCGCCAACGCCTGCCGCATCAAGCGCAACAGGTGGTTGAGATAGGTCTCGTTCAGCGAATAGGCCCCCAATGACAGACGGGTCCCGGAGTATTCGGCGCCGCCTTTCTCCTCGTGCCACGAGGTGTAGGAGGGTTCGGAGAAGCCAAACGAGCCCATGAAGGAGAATTTGATCCGCGGGTCCTCCTCCAGGAGGGGCCCGTCTGGAAACTGCGGAAAGACGAGCGTCCGCCGCGCGGGCGACAGGTGGCTGTTCGTCAGCGGATGCGGGAAGGTCGCGGTGAAGCGGCTGGGAGGCACGTACCTCCCGGAGACGGTGCCCGCGCGGAAGGTGAGGGTGTCCGGCATGCCGAAGGCCAGCGGCGTGCCTGTCACGTACTTCAACATCTGGCGGATCATGTGCGGCGGCGTGTCCTCGAAGGGCCGCACGTAGCCATCCAGGTCGACCGCTTCGTCCTCGGAGCCTCCCGACGCGCGGGTGCGCAGCCAGTTCGCGTTCTTCCGGGCCCGGCCGCCTCCCGCCGTCCGGTATCCGAACAGGGCCAGGTTCACCATGAACTGCCGGTAGCCCATCCCGAGCTCCACCTCGAGCTGCTTCAGGATGTCCCGGGGCTCATCCACCTTCAGGTCCAGCGCATCCACGTCGGACACCGGCATCGCCCGGGACTTCAGGGCGAACTTCTTCCGCGCCAGCTCGAAGGCCTCCGTGCCCACCGCCAGGGACCGGTTGACGATGCACTCGTTGGCCACCCAGAGGATGCTGAAGTGGTCCTGGTCCCCGTCCTTCTTCTTGTCATCGATGGTCGGCTTGGGCTTCCAGGGCACCGGCTCGACCGGCGATGACGAGCTGACCTGGAGGACCGCATCGCACTCGATGCACCTGCCGGGGAGTGGGCTCGAGAACTCCTTGCACGCGGGACAGGTGTACATGCGGGAGGCTCGTCCCTCAGGGCTTGGGCGGCGCCTTCGCCGGAGTGGCGGGCGCGGGCTTCGTCTTCGCGTCCGTGGCGATGCGGTTCGTCACTTCATCCACCAGGTCGTTGGGGATGGGGATGGAGAGGTTGTACTGGGCGATTCGCCACCCGGCCGCCTCCTTCACCAGCACGCCGCTGCCCCGCGCCGGGCCCAGGTTGGGCGTGTCCAGGGCCTCGTCGAACCACGCCACCTGGCCGTCCTTCGACAGGAACACGTTGCGGGACACCGCCTTGAAGCTCCAGGCCTTGCCCTTGGCGAAGTAGGGCTTCGCCCAGGCGTGGAACTGGTCCACCGTCCAGCGCTCCTCGCCATCCGTGCCCATGAAGACCGCGTCCGGCGTGAAGAGCGCGAAGTAGCGCGCCTCGTTCGCCACCGCCGCCGCGCGGTGCCAGTCGTCCAGCACCGTGGCCACCGCCACCTTCGGGTCGGCCGGGGCCGGGGCCACGGGCGCGACGGGGTTGGCGCCAAGCGCCAGCAACAACCAGGAGACGGATGCCATCGGGTTCACCTCGACGGAAGGGGGGTTCGCGGTATGAAGCGGCAGGGCGTGCCGCCGGTCAAGCCACGCCACGAAAGGTGGTGGTGGCGTGGTGCTCGAGAATTTCCAGGTAGGCACGGGTGACCTGCCCACGGTGATGCTGCACGGCTTCCTGGGCACGGGCCGCAACCTGCGCTCGCTCGCCGTCGCGTGGACGCAGGCCGACCCGCGCCGCCGCATCCTCCTGCCCGACCTCACGGGCCACGGCGCCTCCCCCGCCCTGCCCCCGGACGCCACCCTGACCACGCTCGCGCTCCACGTCGTGGACACGCTGGACGCGCAGGGCATCACCGGCGCCATCGACTGGGTGGGCCACTCGCTGGGCGGGCGCGTGGCGCTCGCCGCCAGCCTGGAGGCCTCCGACCGGGTGGGCAGCGTATCGCTGCTCGACATCGCGCCGGGGCCCGTGCCGCTGGACCTGTCGGAGAGCGGCTACGTGCTGGACATCCTCCTCAAGGCCCCGCCCCGCGCCGACAGCCGCCGCGAGCTGAAGGCGAACCTCACCGGCAACGGCCTGTCCGAGGGCCTCTCGGACTGGCTCCTCATGAACCTGGTGCCCGACGGCGACGGCGTGCGCTGGCGCTTCGACCGCGACGCCCTCTTCGGCCTGCACCGGCGCGTCAACGGCGAGGACCTCTGGCCCGCCGTGGAGCGCCCCGTCCATCCGCCCCTGCGCTGCATCCGGGGGGGCCGCAGCCGGTATGTGCCGGAGGAGAGCGCCCGGCGCCTGGAGGCCGCGGGCTGCCCCGTGGCCCTCCTCCCGGACGCGGGCCACTTCGTCCACGTGGACAGCCCCCAGGCCGTGCTCGCGTGGCTGATGGCCCCGTGATGGACTCCACCACCGTCCTGCTCGTCTTCATCGCCGTGGGGCTGGACGGGCTGGCGGGGCTCGCGGGCGGAGTGCTGTCCGAGCGCTGGTTGCAGAAGCGGCTGCCCGCGCTGGTGGCCTTCGCCGCCGGCACCTTGTTGAGCGCGGTCTTCCTGGAGGTGCTCCCGGAAGCCGTGGCCACCCGCGGTGACGTGGCCTTCACCTGGGCCTTCGCCAGCTTCGTCGCGCTGGCCCTGCTGGAGTGGGCCCTGGGCCATCACCACCACCACGCGGAGGGCGCCGCGGGCCATGCGCATGGCCACGCCCATGGCGCTCCCACGCTGCCCAGCACGCTGCTCGCGTCGGATGCGCTGCACAACATGGGGGATGGCGCGGCGGTCGCGGCCGCCTTCCTCGTGTCTCCGAACACGGGCTTCGCCACCGCCTTCGCCGTCATCGTCCACGAGCTCCCCCAGGAGGTGGGCGACTACGCGCTGCTGCGCGCCGCGGGCTGGTCCCGGGGCCGGTCGCTCCTGGCGCTGGCCGGGGTGCAGCTCACCGCCGCCGTGGGCGCGGTGGGCGTGCTGCTGGGCACCGAGCAGCTGCCCTCGCTCCGGGGCACCGTGCTGGCCATCGCCGGCGGTTCGTTCCTCTACATCGGCGCGGTGGACCTGCTGCCCGAGCTGCGCCGGGGCCCGGACTCGCGCCAGCGCGTGGTGGGCTTCCTCTGCGGGCTGCTGCTCATTGGCGGGCTGCACGTCGCGGAGTCCTTCGCGGGAGGCCATGGCTGAAGCCGCCCGCCCCTGCGAGGATGCGGCCCATGCAAGCAAAGTCCGTGATTGTCACCGGTGCCTCGGCGGGCATCGGCGAGGCGCTGGCGGTGGCCCTGGCGGGCCGGGGCGCGAACGTGGCGCTGGCGGCGCGGGATGCCCAGGCGCTGGAGCGCGTGAAGGCGCGCTGCGAGGCCGCGGGAGGCAAGGCGCTGGCGGTGCCCACCGACGTGGGCGACGCGGAGGCCTGCCGTCAGCTCGTGGAGCGCACCGTGGCGGCGTTCGGCGGCGTGGACGTGCTCGTCAACAACGCGGGCATCACCATGCACTCGCGCTTCGAGGACGTGAAGGACCTGGACCTCTTCGAGCGCATCATGCGCATCAACTACCTGGGCGCCGTCTACTGCACCTTCCACGCGCTGCCGCACCTCCGGGAGCGCAAGGGGCTGCTCGTCGCCGTGTCGTCCCTGACGGGCAAGACGGGCGTGCCCACGCGCACCGGCTACGCCGCCAGCAAGCACGCCATGCAGGGCTTCTTCGATTCGCTGCGCATCGAGCTGCTGGGCACCGGCACCGACGTGCTGGTGGTGTCCCCGGGCTTCGTCGCCACGGACATCCGCGCGCGGGCGCTGGGCCCGGAGGGCCAGCCCCTGGGCCAGAGCCAACGCGATGAGAAGGAGCCCACCATGGACGTGGACACCTGCGTGGCCCTCATCCTGCGCGCCATGGAGCGCCGCGACCGCGAGCTGGTGATGACGCTCACCGGCCGCGTGGGCATGGTGCTCAAGCTGGTGGCGCCGGGGCTGCTGGACCGGATCGCCGCGCGCACCATCCGCGGCAAGAAGGCATAGCGCCGGGGCTACTTCTCCAGCTTCGACACCATGCCCCACAGGCCGTCGAAGGTGGCGTTGCCCACCTGGTGCAGGCCGAAGCCCCAGAGGAAGGCGGTCATCCACGCGCCGGAGCCGCCCCACGTGGGGGAGAACACATCCAGCACCTGGAGCCCCAGCAGCACCGCGACGATGGACATCATCCCCAGCACCGCGAGCTCCACCTTCCACAGGTCGCGCGAGCGTGGCAGGGGGATCCAGTCCAGGTTCACCAGCGCGTCGGTGCTCGCCTTCGTCGCCGGGGGCGGCAGGGGAGAGAGGTTCCCGCTGACGGGGCCGCCGGGGAGCGGCGACGGAGCGGACTCGGGCTTCATCGCGAAGGGGTCCAGCGTCACCGCGGAGGTGACGGACTCCATCGCCCACCGCTCCTCCCCCATCCCCATGGCGGCGGGCGGCGGCGGACGCTGCGCGACGTGGCGGGCGAAGTCGTCGCGGGCGGCGCGGTACTCCGGCGCGGCCAGGTTCGCCTCGCCCCGGTCCAGGTGCGCGCGCGCCGCCGTCAGCCGCGCGTCCACCTCCGGCTGCCAGTCCGCCCGGGCGTGCCCGTCCCCCACGGCCTGGGCCTGGACCGGGACCTGGGCCAGGGCCTCGCCCAGGTTGTCCACCAGCTCGCGCAGGTACAGCGCGTGCGCGGACTGGTAGTAGAGGAACGCCTCGTCCACGCTGGAGAACATGTGGGCGCGCGCCCGGGCCAGCTGTTCGCCCACGCGCAGGCGCAGCGCCGCCCACTCCTCCTGCGTGAAGCCCCCCGGCAGCTCGTTCGCGTCGAGGGCGTCCTCCAGGTCCGACAGGAGGATCTCCAGGAACGCCTCGCGCGCGGTCTCCACCAGGCGGCGCGACGCCTCCAGGTCGGGGCCCGGCAGCTGCTGCCGCGCGCGCAGCAGGTACAGGGGCAGCTCGCCCTGGAGCCTGCGGCTCACCGGCTCATCCCCGCGCTGGGAGGCCAGGGTCTGGGATTGCTGCTCCAGCTCCGTCAGCCGCGACTCCAGCACCGCGCGCGCCACCGCCTCCAGGTCCAGCGTGCGCAGGAACTGCGCCTGTTCCGTGAAGTCCGCGGAGGTGGCCTGGTCGTTCTGGAGCAGCGTCTCCACGGCCTTGAGCTTGCGCTCCGCGTCCAGCAGGGCCACGCCCTTGAGCCCCTCCAACTGCCGCAGGAGGCCCGACCAGAGCGAGAACAGCTGGAGGCGTGCCTCGAACAACGCCAGCACGGAGTCCTGCACGACGAGCCCGCTCAGCGGCCGCTGGATGTCCTCGAGGAGCGCGTCCACCTGGCGGCGCAGCGACGCGGCCACCGCGGCCTCGCGCTCCAGCGGACGGGCGGGCACCAGCGATTGCAGCTTCTGGCGCGCGGCCTCCGCCCGGCCGCGCAGCGCCACGCGCGGGCGCACGCGCTGCACGTAGAAGCGCACGGACGCGGACGCCACCACGCCCAGGAAGATGAGGAACGCGCCGAACATCGCGGGCGTCTTCACCCAGACGGTGAAGGTCTGGTCCACCGCCGCGCCCTGCGGCACCAGCAGGCGCACCGTCCCGGTGTATTCGCCGGACTCCGGCAGGCCGTCCACGTCCAGGCTCAGCAGGCCGGTGCCGTGCGCGGGCACCTCGATGACGCCCTGGGTCTCCGAAGCCTGGGGAGCCTGGGGCTGGCCCTCCGGCCCGCGGAAGGACCAGCGCGCATCCTGCGCCTGCACGGGCGCCGCGCCATTGCCCGCCCCGCCCTCCTTGCGGTCCAGTTGCACCACCGCCGCGGGCCCCACCGGGCCGCCCACGCCCGCCGTCTCGCGGAAGGCCAGCCGCACCGTGGCCTTCCCGGAGAACGGCCCCAGCGTCCAGCCTCGCGCGGGCGCCACCGGATAGAACTGCACCGTCGGCGCCATCAGCACGCGCTGGATGACGAGCGGCGTGACTTCCCGCACGCCGTCCCCCACCAGCACCACGCGGCCCTGGTATTCGCCGGGCGAGGGCAGGTCCGCGGACAGCGTCACCGTCACCGGCTGCCGCACGGAGATGGGCACCTCCCGCGCGCCGTCCCCCGCCGTCCCCACGCGCACCGTCACTGGCACCTGCGTGCCGTCCACCGCCAGCAGCGGATCCACCCAGACCGTCACCCGCGTGTCGTCCGCTCCTGGAGGCGCTCCGCTCGCCCCCGCGTCGAGCCCCGGCAGCAGGTCCACCCGCAACGCCGTCTCCACGTGGCCGGTGGACGTGCGCAGCCGGACCTCGCCGTGAGAGGACACGCCCGCGATGCCGAAGCGCGGCGCCGCGAACACGAGCGCCGGCATCAGGCAGAGCACGGCACAGGTCAGCCCCGCGACGGGGCGGAGCGGAGCCAGGAAGGTGCCGCGGTTTCGAGCTGGAAGGCCCATGCGCGGGGACGATAGCAGTCCCCTCCCCGCGCCCCGCATGTTCGTCCCGCGCGCGGGCGGCTAGTCCCAGCCCAGGCGGCGCAGCACGTGCGATGGCAGGCTGTCGCGGATGGTGTCCAGGGGGATGCCCTCGTCGTCCTCGGCGGCCTCGTGACCGGGGCGCGGATCTCCGCTGTGGTGCAGCGCGACCAGCTCCAGGTCCGGCGTGAAGCACGGCGAACCGGACGAGCCCGGGTGCGTGTTGGTGCAGTACGTGACGCGCGTCTGGGAGCGGTTGATGGCCTGGAAGGTGTCCAGCGCCACCTGCATGGGCCGGCCCTTGGGGTGCTGCACGACGAGCGCCAGCGAGCCGGGCGCGAAGGCCGTGGGCGACGGCGGGGCCAGCGGGACGAAGCCGCGCGAGCGGTCCCCCAGCCGGTCCTCGCCGGGGGCGTCCTGAATCTGGAGGAAGGCGTAGTCCAGTTCGTCGCGCGTGGCCTCGCGCGGGCGCGGGTGCATCAGGTCCGCCGGGCTGTGGGGGCTCTGCGCCAGGCACGCCGTCACCGCGTACACCCGGCCGGGGTGCACCGCGATGCGGTCAGGCAACACCTTCAGGTCGAAGCGCACGCGCAGCGCCTCCACCAGCCGGTTCTCGATGACGTGCGAGTTGGTGAGCACCACGTCCGGCGCCACCAGGAACCCCGTCCCCAGCGCGCGCCCGCCGTCCAGCTCCACGCGGCACACGCGCCGGGACAGCGTGGTCAGCCGATCACGCCAGACCTCCGGCGTCAGCGCCTGCCTCGAAGCCTGGACGATGCGCGCCAGCGCGCTGCCGGACACGCTGCGCTGCACGGAGGACAGGTAGCCCTGGAGGAAGCGGCGGATCCGGGGATGCCCGGGCGCCGCCGCCTGCGCGCCCCGCACCAGCACGTCCGTCCACCCCTCCGCCTCCGCGGTGTGCACGAGCGCCCGAGCCCGCGCCGCCCCCTCCCGTTCGACGGAGGGCACGAGGAGGGTCCGGCCACATTTCGCGGCGACCATCCGGTAGAGCTCCTCCACCGACGTGAACGCGCCCAGGAGGGCGTGGGTCAACTCCTCCTGTTCGGAGCCTTCAAGCTCCATCCGTTTCCTCTCGCGGCCGCGCGATGTTCACACCCGCCATGTGACTTGCAGTGTACGCATGCGTGCAGCGATTGCACTGAGCGTGGAGCGCTCGCCGGGCCGGGCCCCTGCCGCGCATCCGGCGGGCATTCGACCGCCGTTCCCCGCCAGACGGAAGGGCCTTGGACTCGGGCCGTGAGTGGAGAATGACCCCACGGACCCGAGGGCAGGTTCAGCGCACCGCCCAGGTGGTGGGCGGCAGCGAGGCGGTGATGTCCGGGCGGCCGGGCACGCCCAGTCGCGCCGCGCCCGCCTGCAACGTCCCGGCGAGCGTGGGGAGCACGCGGAAGTCCACCCGCGCCAGCGCCCCCTGCTCACGTGGGGCGAGCCGCAGCGACAGCGCCCCGTCCTGCACGTCCCACGACAGCACCTGCCCCGCGGCCACCAGCGCGTCCAGGCTGGCGGGGTCCACCTGCACGCCGGCGGGCAGGTCCTGCTGGAACAGGAGCGGCAGGGACGAGGGCGCCCCCACCTGGACCCGCACGTCCGCCAGCTTCCCCACGCGCGCCTCCTTCGGGCCCGTCACGGCCAGCTGCAGGCCGCCCTTCGCCTCGCCCTTCCACGGCACCGCCGCGGCCAGCGTGAGGGAGAAGCCCAGCCCGGGCACCGCGGGCTCCGCGCGCACCGTCCACGCGTGCGTCCCCGCCGAGCCCGGCGCGGCGGCCTCCAGCGCCAGCACCTGGCGCAGCGCCTTCGCGTCGTAGGTGCCCTCGGTGACGGTCTGCCCGTCGCGCGCGAGCGTCACGCGCACCTGCGCGGGCAGCGGGTCCTTGAAGAGCACCAGCGCCGCGCGCAGGCCCACGCGGTTCGCCTGCCCATCCCCCCAGCCCAGGCCGGGCGTGTAGTGCGCGAGCAGGTAGGCGCCCAGGTCCGCGAGCGGCGCCTTCGCATCGCCCTGGAGGGCGAGCACCGCCATCGCCGTGGCCTCCTCTTCGGAGGGGGCCTGGCCGTCCGCGCGCTCCGTGCCCGGCTCCACCGGCAGCGACGCGGCGCCGTCCTTCCCGGCCTTCAGCGCCTCCCGCACACGGGTGCGCAGCGCCTCCGCCACGTCGCCCGTCGCCGAGCCTTCCGCCAGCAGCACCGCCGCCGTGTAGCCATCCTTCACCTGCGGCAGGTAGCGCTCGAAGACGCCCGACGCGCGCACGGTGAAGGCCGACGCGCGCCGCTTGCCCTCGGGGGTGCCCACCGCCGCGCGCACCGTGCGCGCGCAGTCCGCCGTGGCCACCAGCAGCCGCTGGAGCGTCCAGCCTTCACCGCCCTGGCAGGTGCCGTCCGGCCGCTGCGCCTGGGCCACCACGCCCACGAGCCGCTCGCCCAGCCGCGCGAGCACCGGGTTGTCCGGGTGGGCCAGCGCGCCCTCCGCCAGCCGCGTCGCCACCTCCACGGAGGGCGCCCGCGCGGCCCGGAGCACCCGCTGCCCCGCGACCAGCGCCAGCGCCTTCAGCGCCTCGGGGTCCGGCGTCTCGCCCAGGGCCCGGAGCAGCTCCGGCGCCTGCCCCGCGAGCAGCAGCGCGTACGCATCCCCCGCCACGTCCGCCGGCCGGCGCTCCACCGCCGCCAGCTCCGCGCGCACCACGCCCAGCGCGCCTGGGTACACCTGGAGCCGCACGCGCTCACTGCCGGACTGCGCGTCCGCGGGTCCGTCCAGCGACAGCGTGCGCGGCGCCGCCAGCGAGCCTCCCCGCGTCTGGGTGACGGGCTGGCCCGTCGCCCACACGTCGAAGTCGCGCACCACCGCGTCGGTGTCTCCCAGCGAAGCGCGCACCGTCACGGGCCCCGCGCCCCCGGCCCGCACCGTCATCCACTCCACCACGCTGCCGCGCGCGGGCACCCGCACCGTGCGCGCGCCGGCCTCCACCTGGGCGCCCTTCACCTCCACCTTGAGCGCGGCCTCCACTGGCGCGCCGGTGGTGTTCACCACCTGCACCGGCAGGCGCACCGTGTCGCCCGCGCGCAGGAAGGGCGGCAGCACCGGATCCACGTAGGTGGGCAGCGTGCCCGCGAAGGACGTCACCGCCCCCGCCTGCGCGCCGGAGCGCGAGTGCGCGAGCGCCAGCACCCGCCACTGCGTCAGCCGGTCCGGCACGCGCACCGGCACCGTCGCCGCGCCGGTCGCGTCCGTCACCACCAGGGGCTCGAAGAGGAACGTCTCCGGGAACCACGCACGGGCGGGCGAGGCCCCGGAGGTGTTCCCGTCGGAGGAGCGCTCCTCCTCCATCTCGGCCACCGCCATGGGGGCACCGGCCAGGTCCGCCGCCGGGACGCTGGGCGCGGCGGCCACGGCCCCGCCACCCGGCCCGCCGCCGCCCTCGTCGTCGTAGGTGTGAGACGAACCGAAGTTCCGCATCTTCTTGCGCTGCAGGAGGTCCACCGCCGTCTTCCCTTCGGTGACCTCCCGCATCGGCGCTCCGGCGAGCGCGGCGGCGGAGGACCCAAAGGAATGGCGAACCAGGTCCCCGGCCACCAGCGCGAGGGTCACCGCCCCCAGCACGAACCCCACCCCGAGGCCCCCGGCCCCGGTCAACAGTGAGCGCAGCTTCATGGCGCCTCCCGGGCGACCCACGCGCCCCAGTTCACGACGTCCTCTGGCAACCGCGTTCCATTCACCACCACCGCGCGGGGATCCGTCAGGGCCAGCAGGTCCTGGGGCAGGCGCGACAGCCGCAGCTTGCGTCCGTATGCATCCGTCACCTTCTCCCCGCGCTTCTCGCAGGCGGCGAGCGACTCCGCCCACAGCCGCGCGAGCCCCGCGGGCTCCAACGTCTCTCCCGCGGGAGCGGTCTCCTCCCACTTGCGCGTGCGCGCGTGCAGCTCCGTCAGCACCGCGTAGAAGGGCTCCGTCAGCTCCGCGTCCGGCGAGAAGGGGCTCGTCGCGGTCGCGGACATCGGCGTCTCCACGTCCTCCAGCTCGGGGACCGCCGTCACGCGCAGGAGCGCCGCCGCCGCCGCGTTCGCGCCCCGGATGCGCCCCATCGCCAGCGCCTGACCATCCAGCACCCCGAAGGCCGGCGTGGCCACCGTTGGCGCGGGCCGCAGGCCATCCAGCGCGTCCGCGCCCGGCAGCGGCGCGAGCTGCGAGAGCGTCTCGTCCACGCCGAAGAGGCCCACCGCCGCCTCACCGTCCTGGCCGTCCACGCGCGTGCGCACCTGGAGGCGCGCCAGCTCCCCGGGTGCGTACGCGGGCTTGTCCGGCGACACCTCCACCGACAGGCTCGCGCGCGGCGCGACGTACACGCGCGCCGTCGCCGCCACGCCCTCCACCTGGGCCCAGCCCTCGAAGTCCTTGGGCAGGGTGAAGCGCGCCGAGCGCGTGGCGGGATCCAGCACCTCCTTCAGCCGCGCCTGCCCCGCCACCAGCACCAACGTCCGGGGCAGCTCCCCCGCGAAGTCCGGGCCGCGCAGCAGCTCCACCTTCACGGTGTCGCCCGCCTTCGCCAGCACCGGCGTCGCCCGCAGGCGCAGCGCCGGCAGGCGCGCGGGGCGCAGCACCACCTTCGTCTCGCCCACGTCCTGGCCATCCGACTTCGCGCGGACCTTCAGCTCATAGCCCAGGAACGTGGTCGCCTGCGGCGCGCGCGTCTGGCCTCCGCTGAACACGGGCCGCGCCGTGAAGCGCACCAGGCCCATGGCTTCCGGCACCGTCCGGCCCGACAGGACCTCCGTGGGCGTCCGGGCCGGCTGGCGGAGGTGGGCGATGCGCTCCTTCACGCACGCCAGCGCCGACGCGGGCAGCGCGTCCTCCTTCGCGGGCACTGGAAGCCACGCCAGCGCCAGCTCCGGCTTGTCCGACCACCGCCGCCACGTCAGCACGGCGGGCACGGCCGCGACGCGGTCCAGCATCAAGGGAAGACACGCGCGAGCATCCAGCGCCGCGAGCATCAGGCCCTCGTTCACCCCGCGCGAATCCCCGTGGGCGGCCTCGAAGTTCCAATCCAACACGGGCAGGCCCGGATCCATGGCCTGGAACCGCAGTTGGAGCATCCGCTCCGTGCCCGCCGGCAATCCACGCGCGCGCAGCGCGGACACCATGCAGCCCTCCAGCCCCTCGTCCACGCCGGCCACGTCCAGCACCTGCCCGGACGCGCTGATCCGCATGGCGAACTCCGCGGTGGCCGCGCCGGTGCCGGGCGCGACGAAGCGCGCGCAGGGATGAAGGGCGGGCAGCAGGCGCTCCAGCGCGAGCTGATCCGCGAGCGACGTCTGGCCCGCCTGCGCGCCCAGCAGGTCCCGCGACGTCAGGAGCGACACGGGCGGCGGTCTCGGCTGTGGGCGCACGGGCATGGGCGGCACCACCACGCTCACCGCGGGGCCGGGGTCCAGCTGGAAGGCGGCCACGCCGTCCTCGTCCGCCACGGCGCTCACACCCTTGTCGGCGGGGTCCCACGCGCGCGTCACCGTCACCTCCGCGCCCGGCAGCACGCGGCCCGCGGCGGTGGTGGCGCGCAGGTAGACGCGGTTGCTGAAGCCCGCCACCAGCCCATCCTCCAGCTCCGTCACCGGGGACACGGCCAGCGCGTCCTCGGACAAGAGGAGCGACACGGCGCCGCGCACCGGCTCGCCCGTGGCGTCCTTCGCCTCCACGCTCGCGCTCAGCGTGGCCTGCCCCCTCAGGTCCTGGGGCACGCGCGGCAGCGTCAACCGGAAGCGACCCGAGGCGTCCGTGCGCGCCTGCTTCGGCAGCTCTCCGCGCAGCCACTCCGTGGGCGGCGGCCATGCGCCGTCGTGGCTCCACTCCAGCGTCACCTCCGTGTCCGCCACCGGCGCCCCGGACGCGTACTCCACCTGCCCCGTCACCTCCGGCGTCTCGTTGGCGCGCCAGAAGGGCCGGGGGCTCTGGGCCTCCAGGCGCATGCGCGGCAGCGTGAAGGGCTCCACCGTGAAGAGCGCGTCACCGGACGCGCCGCCGCTGGTCCACGTCACCGCCCACGTGCCCGTGGGCGCGCCCCGGTCCAGCGGGAAGTCCCCGGCCACCACGCCCCAGGGCCCCGCGGGGGCGCGCTCCTCCAGCACCACCTCCCCGGAGGGGTCCATCACCTTCCACGTGCCCGGCCGCCCATCCAGCGGCGACAGGTCCTTCGCGCGCAGCGCCACCGCGCGGAAGCGCACCCGGTGCCCGGGCTCGTAGAGGGGCCGGTCCGTCAGCACCCGCACGCGCGCGGGCGCGTACAGGGGCAGCGCCGCCTCCACCGTGTCGCTGCCCAGCGGCGTGGTGACGCGCGCGCGCAGCCGGTAGTCCCCGTCCGGCACCGCGGGCAGCGTCACGGGAGCGGACATCGGGCTGTCGCCGTCGCGCTGCCAGCGGGCGTTGGCGTCCACCGGCAGGGGCAGCGCCTTGCCCGCCGCGTCCACCAGGAACAGCTCCGCGGTGCCCCGGCTCACGCCGGCCTGGAGCACGTCGCCCTCCGCGTCCACCCCGTGCGCGACCGCCCAGACCACCACCCGGCCGGAGGCGCCTCGCGCCAGGGCTTGAGCGGACACCCCCACCGTCTGGCGGAACGCGCCATCCGGACACAGGGGCACCTCGACGCCCTGGAAGACCCAGGCGGACAGGCACCGCCCGGAGGCCGCCTCGGCCAGTGCTCCGCCCAGAAGCAACAGCCCGATCCCGCCCGCCACCCATCGTCGGCGCTGGATGCCACCTGTCATGCGTTCCCCTCTCCCGTCTTTTCACTGTACGCCGGAAAGCCAGGAGACGGTCCCCGCCTCCCCCCGTTGACGTATCCCCGCGGTGGGTGGGCTAGGGTGCCGCGCCATGGTCGCGCCGAAGAACCGTCCCCCGCAGGATGCCTTGCCGCCCCGCCTGGATGCGCTGCTCGAGTCCCTGATGGACCGGGACTTCGCGGCGCGGCTGCGCAAGGTCTACCAGGCGGCCGCCATCGCCATCGACAGGCTGGGCCACCTGAACATCGTGAAGTACGAGCCGACCACCGCCGAAGCCGACGACGCCGCGGACCTGTCGCTCTGGGAGACCATGGCGCCCGCCATCGGCGACACGCTGGTGGACGTCAACCGGCTGGTGCTGGCCATCCGCGACGCGTTCCCTCCGCCCGCCCGCCCCGCGCTGTCGAGCGACGGCGGCTGGGCCCCGCCGCCCGCGAGCTCCGACGAGCGCCTGTCCCAGGAAGCGGAGGCCGTGCTGCACGCCAGCGCCGAGCGCCTGTCGAAGCGCGTGCAGGAGCTGGGCGTGCAGATGCGCCGGCCGGAGGTGGTGAGCGACCGCTGGACGTTGATGTCGGAGCTGGCCGCGTCGCGCGCGGACTTCCGCAACCGCATCGGCGACCTCGTGTACCTCACCGCCGCGGCGTTCGCGGACGTGCGGCGCGAGGACGTGGTGCCCGGCTACGCGAACCAGGTGGGCGCGCGCGTGGCGCTCCGAGGCGCGGCGGCGGACCTGCGCCGCTCACTGCTGGGGCGGATGGAGCGCGCCGCGAAGGCGACGGACGCGCAGCGGCCCGCGCTGGCGCGGCAGGCGGAGGAGAGCCTCGCGGCCTTCGTGTCCCTGTCCTCGTCGCTCGCGCTGAAGACCCCCACCAAGCGCGAAATCGTCGCGACGCGGGGCCGGCTGAGGGAGGCGGGCGCGCAGCCCACGCTGGGCCCGGACGCGCTGCCCGGCCTGGTGGAGCCCTTCCTCGCGCTCCTGGACGAGGCGATGGAGGAGCTGACGCGCCACTGGCTCACCGTGCACGACCGCGCGGTGTGGGCGGCGAGCGGCGTCCGGCTGGAGCAGGTGGACATGCACCTGGAGCTGGGCTCTCCGGGCGCGGCGCGCGTCCTGGAGGAGGCGATGGCGGCGGCGGGCGCGCTCACGGGCCGCTCGGCCCCCTTCGACGCCTTCCTGCGCAAGGGCCGGCAGGAGGCCGCGGAGGGCCTCAACGAGGCCAATGCGCGCGACCTGCTCGCCCGCTTCCGCGAGCGGCTGGCCAGCCTGCCCTTCAGCTAGCGCGGCCTGAAGGAGCCCCGGAAGTCCAGGGCCCCCGCGGCACGGACGCTCAGGGCTTCGCGGGCGCGGGCAGCGCGGGGTCTTCCTTCTTCGGAGGCAGCACGCGCAGCTCCTCGAAGCGCTCCGCCAGCGTCTCCGGCGTGAGCTCCTCCTGCCACTGCTTGGGATTGGTGTTCCAGCCGAAGTCGGCCGGCACCTTGCCGCCGCCCTGGCTGGTGTAGCCAATCATTTCCGGGAACTGCGCGGACCAGCGGCCGCCGGGGTCCGGCTCCTTGGTGACGTGCTGCCGGTTGGGGAGGATGAAGGGCTTGGGCTTGGGAGCATCACTCATGCAGCACAGCCTCTCCGAAAGCAGGCCGCATGGGTAGGGGCAAGCGGGGCCCCTGCCGCCTTCGCGCATGGTCCTTGGGGGGCAGCACGCCAGGACCCAGCGCGAACACCGCCGCGAAGTAGCGCGCCTGCCCCTCGCTGGCGTAGCGGTAGCGCCGCGACCCGCCCTCCCAGGCCACGTCCACCCGCCAGCCCCTCCGGTCGCACACGAGCTTCACTGTGGTCCCTGCACCCATCCCACGCCTCCCCTGTCCCGTTGCTGTCCTGGGGGTCGCACCATGAAATCTCCGTGCCAGCCTTCGTGAGCCCGGCCAACGGGTTGCGGTGTCGCGGGGTGAGCAGTCAGCCTGCCCCCGGTAACGTTTGCAGGCAGGCACCTGGGGCCGCCCGCCGTCCCAGAAAGGAGGGGCGGGGCGCCATACCGTGTCCTCGCGGGAACACACCGGTCTGCTTGTGCCGCGCGGATCCTGCGTTACTTCAATGGCATGACCCAATTCGAGACCCAGAGCGGAGAGCGGTTCGCGGACTTCGATCTTCCCGAGGGCTGCATGATGTGCGGCGGCGCGGTCTCCATCCGGGCCACGCCGGCCGGGGCCCATGGCTACTGCCCCCACTGCCACGTGCTGTCGCGCCCCCAGATGCGCGTGAAGCCCAATGGCGTCGAGCTCTCCTTCGAAACGATGGCGCTCGCCTGAACCCGGGCGCCTCTTCCCCACCTGAGAACCCGCACGGGCGGAGCACGCGCCCGGGGCGGCGAGGATGGAAGCGCCCGTGCGGGCGTCAGCGCACCTGGGCCAGGAGCAGCGGCGCGGTGAAGAACGACAGCGGGATGCCCACCCCCACCATGAGGACCCCCAGCTCCGGATCCAGCTCGTACTCGGCGGCGAGGATGGCCGCCGTCACCATGGGCGCCATGGCGACTTGCAGCACCGTGGCCTGCTTCACCACCAGCGCCAGCCCGGGCGCGAACATCAGCAGCCCCAGCACCGCCAGCGGAGCGAGCACCAGCTTGTAGGACAGCCCCAGCGCCAGCGCCGGCACGCGCGGGCGCACGCCCTGGAGCCGCAGCTGGAAGCCCACGACGAAGAGGGCCAGGGGCGTGAGCAGGTCGCCCAGCCGGCGCAGCACCGCGTCCAGCCAGTCCGGGAAGGCGAAGGGCCGCAACACCAGCGCCAGCACCAGCGCCTGGAACGGCGCGAAGCGCAGCACCTTGAGGACGAGCGTGCGCGCGGGCAGCGACGTCCCGGCACGGGCCTTCGCCGCCGTCAGGGTGGCGAGCGTCGCCAGCACCAGGAACGAGCCCAGCTGATCCGCCACCACCGCCACCGCCATGCCGTCCGGGCCCAGGAGCGCGGTCGCCATGGGGAGGCCCACGAAGGCCGTGTTGCCCAGCCCCGCGGTGAGGATGAGCGCCGCCACCGATTCGCGCGACAGCCCGAGCTGGGGCCCGAGCAGCCGCAGATACACCCCCGCCCCCAGGTACAGCAGCCACGGCGCCGCCGCGGCCACCAGCAGCCCGGGCGCGAACTCCAGCCGGTGCATGGCGCGCAGCACCAGCGCCGGCAGCGACACGTTGAGGATGAAGGCGCTGAGCACCTGCGCCGTGGACTCGGGGAACCGGCCGCTGCGGCGCGCGAACACCCCCAGCACCAGGCATGCCCCCAACAGTCCGATGACCTGACCCATGCCCGCGCTCCGTCCCGCCTTTCTCGTGGGGGCGGGCACCCTGGAGGAGCGCGCCGGAGAAGTCCAGCGCCGTGAAGGGGCCCGTTCCCACGTGACTGGAATGCGTGAGGCTCCAACCGACCGGCGAGGACAGAGAGGCCGTGGAAACGCAGGGGACGGGCGCGCATGCTCGCCGGGCGCCCCCGGTCAGTTCCTTCTCCACGCGGCCGTCGGCGCTCCTCCATGAATCCCGTTGCCACGGTGTTGAGAGCGCTGGGCGGGGGCGGTCTGCCTCGCACGTACTGGGTGCTGTGGGTGGGCACCTTCGTGAACCGGCTGGGGTCCTTCGTCGCCCCCTTCCTGGCGCTGTACCTGACGCGCGAGCGCGGCTTCAGCGTGGAGCAGACGGGCTTCATCGTGGCGCTCAACGGCGCGGGCACGGTGCTCGCGGCCCCGCTGGGGGGCATGCTCGCGGACCGGGTGGGCCGCCGCCTGACGCTCGCGGGAGGGCTGTGGCTGGGGTCGGGGGCGATGCTGTTCATCGGCTTCTCGGAGACGCCCGGGCGCATCGCGGTGGCGGCCTTCTTCCTGGGCATCCTGGGAGACCTGTACCGCCCGGCGGTGTCCGCGGCCGTCGCGGACCTGGTGCCACCAAAGGACCGGGCGCGCGCCTACGGGATGCTCTACTGGGTCATCAACCTGGGCTTCGCCATCGCGCTGCCGCTGGCGGGGCTGCTGGCGGGGTTGGGCTACCGGCTGCTCTTCGTCGCGGACGCGGCGACCACGTTCGTCTACGGCTGCTGCGTCTGGGCGTTCGTGCCGGAGACGCGGCCCCAGGTGGCGAGGGACAGCCTGGCGGCGCGCTCCACGCTGGGGGACCTGCTGACGCCGTTCCGCGACGGCGTGTACCTGTCCTTCTGCCTGCCCGTCTTCGCGCTGGCCCTGCTCTTCTTCCAGAGCACCATGAGTCTGCCGGTGACGCTGTCCGCGCGGGGCCTGTCCCCCGCGGACTACGGCCTCGTGATGGCGGTCAACGGCGTGCTCATCGTCGCGCTGCAGCCGTTCGTCACGCGCGTGGTGGGTCGGATGCGGCGCTCCACCGCGCTGGCGCTCGCGGGCGTGCTGACGGGGGTGGGCTTCGGGCTGCACGCGCTCCCAGCGGGCGTGCCGTGGGCGATGACCGCCGTGGCGGTGTGGACGCTGGGGGAGATGGCGCAGTCGCCGGTGGCGCCCTCGGTGGTGGCGGACCTGGCGCCGCCAGAGCTGCGCGGCAGCTATCAGGGCGCGTACCACATGATGTGGGGGCTGGCGTCCAGCGTCGCGCCCGCGCTGGGCGGCGCGATGCTGGGCCATGCGGGGGCCAACGCGCTGTGGGCGGTCTGCTTCGGAGTGGGGATGACCGCGGCCGCGTGGCACCTGGCCATCGCGGGAGCGCGACGGCGCCGGGTGGAGGTGCTGCGCACGGAGCGCCCCGAGATGAGCACCAGCATGGACTGAGGGGGCGCGGACCGGGGCGGAGGCCGGACTCCGATCCGCGCACGGTGAGCAACGCGACGCAGGGGCGCTTCGTGCCACGGCCCGACGCCCAGGCGGCATCGTCGGGCCGCGCGGGCGACGTCACGGCCCGACGCCCAGGAGGACATCGCGACCGGCCGCGCGCGAGCGACGGCACGGCCCGACACCCAGGAGGGCTTCGTGACGGGCCGCGCGCGAGCGACACCACGGCCCCCTGGAAAGACATCGCGAGGCCGCGTGCTCGGGCGACGCTACTGCCCGACGCCCAGAAGCGCCTCGGGCTTCGTGAGGCCGCGCGCGCGGGCGACGGGCTGGAGGATGTCCTGCGGAGGCGCGTCGGCGGTGAGCAGCAGCGCGCGCACGGCGGTCTCCACCACGTCCTCGGCGCCGGGGCGCACCATGCCGCGCCGGGCGTCCTCCACGCGCTTGCCGCGATACACGTCGAAGCGCTCCTTCACGCGCTTCGCCAGGTCCGCGACCGCCTTGTCACCCGCGTCCACGCGCAGCTCCAGCTCGTTGCGCAGCTGCACGGGGTCCGCGAGCACGCCGTAGCGGTCATAGCCCTTGTGGGCCAGGTCCTCGTGCAGCACCGCGTAGTCCTGCGTGTTGGGCGCGGCGACCTGCTGGGGCGACAAGAGGTCGCGCATCACCGCCGTCACCGTGGCCGTCACCGTGAGCCGGTGCAGCTGCACGTCGTAGACGAAGTCCGAATACATGGGCTCCTCCACGGTGATGGGCTCGCGGAAGACGGCGTCGCGGTTGCGCTGCACCTCGACGCGCTGGGACTCCGCCTTGTCCAGCGCCACCTGCACGGCGACCTCCAGCACGCGCGCCGCCTTGAACTTCAGCGACAACAGGCCCTCGTCCTGGGTGCACTGCCCCGAGCAGCGCTCCGGGTTGCACTCCCCCGGGAAGCTGCCCGGCTTCTTCGCCTCGCGGGCCTCCTCACCACACTCCTGAAGGGCGGTGCGGCACTCGCGCTTCTCCCGCTCGCGGCAGCGCTCGGCGGCGTCGCGCAGGGTGCCCAGCTCCACCTGGGCGCGCAGGTACTCGCGCAGCACCGCGGCCTGCTTGCGCTCCACGCCCTCCAGGGTGCGCTCCGCCTCCAGCAGCTTGGACTCGTACTGGCCGCGCTTCGGGTTGGGCACGGAGCGGTTGCCCGCGAGGTAGCGCTGGCTGCGCTGGGACTCCTCCACCGACTTGAGCGGCAGCACGCGCTCCAGGGCCAGGTCCAGCTTCACGCCCACCCGGCCCGGCGGCGCCTCTGTCACGACCTTCAAGGGCAGCTGCGTGGGCAGGGCCGCGGCCAGCCGTCCCGCGCCCAGGCGCTGGGCGACGTCCGGGGCCTGGGCGTTGTCCTCCACGGGGGTCGCCACCACCAGGAAGGCCACCTCGTCACGCAGCCGCTGCCGCACGGCCTCCGCGCGCTCCCGGGCAGCGGTGGCGCCCACGCGCTCCTGGTCCGCGCGCACGTAGGCGAGCAGGGCATTGCCCAGCTTGCCGGCCTTCTCCAGCGTCTCCGCGCTCGAGAAGAAGCGCTTCGCCCACGCGACCTGCACCGCGTCCACGCCCTTGCGGGCATTCACGTGGTCCGGCGCCACGGCGAGCACCGCGTCCAGCTCGGCGCGGGCGTCCTGGAGCTTCTCCTCCTTCAAGAGGCCCAGGGCCACCCCCACCCGCGCCTCTAGCGTCTGGGCGAGCAGCGCGTGGGCGTTCTCATGGTCTGGATCCAACTCCAGCACGCGCACCAGCAGCTTGGTGGCGGATGGCAGGTCCCCGGAGGCATGGGCGGCGCCGGCCTCCAGGTACACCTCCGCGCCCCACTCCTTGCGCACCGTGCGCAGCTTCACCTTGATCTCGGAGGCCTCCGGGTCGGCGGCCAGGGCGCGCAGGTACGCGGCTTCGGCCTCCGCCCAGTGGCGCTCCTTCACGGCGCCGTCACCTTCACGCACCGCGCGGGAGAAGGCGGAACAGCCGCTGAGCAGCACGAGCGACACCAGGGCCAGGGCGCTCAGCCAGCGGGAGGAGTCGAGGGGGGATCGAACAGGGGGGCTCACGCCCCGCATCTTCGCGGGAAAGTCCTCCAGGGGTGAAGATTCCGACGGCCTGCCCGGCGGGTTGCTCCGCGTGAAGGCAGACACCCTGGCGGGGCGGGCCCGGGACGCCCGGCATCATTAGGCTGTGGTGCCTCCCAATGTCTCACACACCCACACGGTCTTCTGCTGGCAGCGATGAGACAGGGTGCAAGCGTTCAGTGCGCCGGCGTGGGAATGTCGGGAATGACGCGACGCACCGGTCAGTAGAGGAAGTCAGCACCCACGAGGGGGGCTAGAGAGAACCCAATGCCTTGTCCACAGCCGCGTCCCACCGAGTTCCATCTCCCGCTGCGGGCCGATACGTTCTCCATCGAGGAGCACCGCAATGTCCACTGCCGTTTCTACGGCGGATGCATCGACAAGGCGGTCCGCGAGGACTGGGAGAGCTTCACGTGCGCCAAGTGCCCCCTGTTCCAACAGGACAAGGCGCCGGGCGCCAGCTCCTATGCCTTCACCCAGCCGGCGGACTTCGGGCGTCCGTAGTCGTCGTGTGTTGAATGTTTGTGTTTGAGGTGGCCGGGCGTCCGGTCAGGCCCATGCCTCCCCGCTGGGGAAGTGAGCAGGCTTGAGGGACCCCGGCCCCCCGGTGTCCCCTCCCACGCTCCCGATGGTGCGTCCCTGGAGGACAGGGGCCACCTTGGCGGGGGGCGAGGGGACAGCGGATGCAGGAGCGTCGTGTCACATCCTGGTTGGAGTTGCAGGAGCTGTTGTTCGCGGGCTCGTGGAACGAGCCCCTGGGCCGGTTCCGGACGAGCTTCGTCTACCGAGGGGTTCCCGACGCGAAGCTGGACCTGACGGCGACGCTCAACCGCCAGGGGGCGTTCGTGCGGCAGGAGCGGGACCTGCTGCGGGCCTTCCGCAAGTACGCGCGGGGCGTGCCGGGCACGGAGCGGCTCACGTCCATCTGGGACTGGCTGGCGCTCGCGCAGCATCACGGGATGCCGACGCGGTTGTTGGACTGGACGTTCAGTCCATACGTGGCGCTGCACTTCATGACGGAGCGCCAGGACCTGTTGTCCGAGGACGGCGCCGTCTGGTGCGTGGACTACCACCGGACGAACGAGCAATTGCCCCAGCCGCTGCGTGAGCAGTTGCGGTTGGAGGGCGCGGACGTGTTCACCGGGGAGATGCTGGCGACGGTGGCGGTGGACCTGCCGACGTTCGACGGGCTGGCGGGGCATCCCTTCGTGTTGTTCTTCGAGCCGCCGTCCCTGGACGCGCGCATCGTGAACCAGTTCGCGTTGTTCTCGGTGATGAACGGGTCGGGGCTGAGCCTGAACGAGTTCCTGGGGCACCAGCACCTGGGGGTGCGGCGGCTCGTGGTGCCGGCGGCGCTCAAGTGGGAGGTCCGGGACAAGCTGGACCAGGCGAACATCACCGAGCGAGTCCTCTTCCCCGGCCTGGATGGCCTCAGCCGCTGGCTGCGCCGCTACTACGCTCCCCGTCCCCGGTAGGCACCACTGGAGGCACGGGAACCGTCGGCGGCTCTTGCGTGGATGGCGAGACGGGGGCGGCAGGGAGTGGCTGGGAGGTCGGGGGCGCGGGCTGCACCCGCGGAGGGACCGCGAAGGAAGCATCGCCCGCTGGGGGAGGAGCCTTGGCGACGACTTCTCCTTGAGGGGTGACCGCATAGGCATCCCAGGCATCCAGGACCCGGATGCGGGGCCCACCACAGCGCCGGAAGTCCTGGTGCACCGCCACGAAATACAATCCCTGGGTCGGCCCGGTGAAGACAGCGACGCCAAGACCCTGCTCCGGACCGGAGCATCCTTCGAACAGGGTGGGGTCGGTGTTCGTGCGGATGAACTCACGCACGGCCCCCGCGGCGGCCACAGCCGCCCCTGCCTCCATGGGCTGGCCCACGAGAATGGCGGATTCATCGTCTGGCCACTCGATGGGCGCCCGCCACGCCGGGGGCCTCGCGGCACAGCCCACGAGCATCACCGCGCATCCCGCTGCCAGACCCCTGACCATCGTCCATGCCCCTTATTCGCGCAGCAGCCGCAGCGGCCCATTCGTGCATCGGGGTGCCATCCCCAGATGACTTTGCGTCGGCGCGCAGATCCCCAAGAGGATCCACCCACGTCGGCGTTCACTCCATTGCTCGACCTCGCCCGTGGGAAAATAGCGCAGATAGACCCGGGTGCCGTCCATGCGTTCCGCGACAAGGGCGGATGCCATCTCGATGGCCAGCCCCTTGAACAAGGCAGGTGCGGGATTGCCTGGAACCAGGCGGACCACCGCCATGGCCGACAGCGGATCGAATGCATCGGTCGGCCACGCCAGGAGGTCCACCGACGAGGGTGGGCTTCCACAGGGGTGATTGTGGATGAATCCGACCACCCAGACCTGCGCAGGGGGATGGTCGTCGTCCACGACGTGAAGTGGCGCGGAGCAGCGATCGTGGCTTCCTCGGACCGGCTCGGAGACCCGCCAGGACAGGGCATCCCGGCTCCCCGTGACATAGACCGTCGCGCAGTACTCCGTGGACAACCCCTGGATGGGTCGCAGTGTCGCGGGATCGCAGGCCCGGGCACCGGGGCGCTTGAGGAGCGCTTCCGCCACGTCCCGCATCAGGTCGATGGGAATGGCACTGTCACCCGCTGGCATCTCGACCGCGGGAACCTCCGACCAGGGACCTCGGATGACTTTCGCCGCGGCCACGGTGGTCGGAGCCGGGCCCGAAGCCGCGCATCCCGCGAGCAGCGGCACCCACAGCCAGAAGGGCAGCGCGAATCGCACGGCGGCGCATCCTAGCGGAAGCGCCGCGGCCTCTCAGGCTCCCTTCACGCGTGCACGGGCTCGCCACCCATCGGGCCGGGACCGGACGTGTCGCGCTCCCGGCGCGCCGCGCGGTCCGCCGCTTCTTTCGCCCACCGCGCGTCATCCTTACGCGCGTTCTTGTGCGCCAACGCTCCGCCCATGACGACCCCGCCCAGCACCACCCCCATCACGACAATCCCCACCAACAACGCACCCATGATGACCATCGGGACCACCTCCACTCCCAACGGTGCGTCTCGCCTGCCCCTCCCGCAGGCCGTACCCGGCGGGGCCCTCGGAGCCTCGCCCCCCTGCCCGCCCCACCCCACCCGCGACTCCGGGGACCCCTCCTGGCAATGGACAGACACGGGACACACCTTCGTCCAAAGACCGCCGGGACTCCCGAAAATGGAGGTGCGTCAATGCAAGACACCGGCCTTGTTGTTGAGTGTGGCAAGCCCCCTGTCGCCCCCAATCCCCGAACCTGGAAGGGACAGCCCTCCCTGCCCATGCCCACCCCCGAGCCGCCCCGCCACGACGCCCCCTGCCCGGACGCACCACCGCCTCCGTCCGACGGTGAATGTCCACCCCACGACGACTTCGACGACGCCATCGCATCCTGGTAGGGAACCGGGGCATGAGCGTGCCCCGCCCCAACCCGCTGCTGTCGGACCGTGACGTGGAGTTCCAGCTCTATGAAGCGCTGGACACCGCGAGCCTCTGCGCGCTGCCTGCCTTCCAGGAGCACTCCCGCGACACCTTCGCGCTCCTCCTGGACAGCACCCGCCGCTTCGCCCGCGAGGTGCTCGCCCCCACCTACCGGCCCATGGACGCCGCCCCGCCCGTCTTCGAACACGGCCGCGTGCGCGTCCACCCGGCCATGCGCTCGCTCTACGCCGGCATGGTGGACCTGGGCCTGCTCACCGCCACCCGGCCCCCCGACGTCGGCGGCCAGCAGCTCCCCCTCACCGTGCACGCCGTGGCCAGCGCCTACCTCATGGCCGCCAACCTGAGCGCCTACGGCTACCTGGGCCTCACCCTGGGCGCCGCGCACCTGCTGGAAGTCTTTGGCACGCCCTTCCTGCGCGACACCTTCATGGCCCGGCTGTACCGCGGTGAGTGGACCGGCACCATGGCCCTCACCGAACCCCAGGCCGGCAGCAGCCTCGCGGACGTGAAGACGCGCGCCACGCCCGCGCCGGATGGCGGCTACCGCCTCCAGGGCTCGAAGATCTTCATCAGCGGCGGCGACCAGGACTTCACCGACAACATCGTCCACCTGACCCTCGCGCGCATCGAGGGCGCGGAGGGCGGCACGCGCGGCGTGTCCCTCTTCGCCGTGCCCGCGCGCAGGCCCCAGGCAGGAGCGCTGGTCCCCAACGACGTCCAGGTGGCCGGCGTCATCCACAAGATTGGCTGGCGCGGCCTGCCCAGCCTCGTCCTCAACTTCGGCGAAGCCAACGACTGCCACGGCTGGCTCGTGGGCCAGCCCGGGCGGGGCCTGGCCTGCATGTTCCAGATGATGAACGAGGCGCGCATCATGGTGGGCCTCAACGGCGTGTCCACCGCCGCCGTCGCCTACCAGGAGTCGCTCTCCTACGCGCGCGAGCGCCCCCAGGGCCGCCCCACCGGCATCCGCGACACCACGCGCGCCCAGTCCCCCATCATCGAACACGCGGACGTGCGGCGCATGCTGCTGCGCCAGAAGGCCATCGTGGAGGGCGGCCTGTCGCTGCTGCTCGCCACCTCCACCCAGGCGGACCTCGCGAACCACGCGCCAGGGGAGTCCACGCGCAAGCGCGCGCAGCTGCTGCTGGACCTGCTCACGCCCATCGCCAAGACGTTCCCGGCGGAGAAGGGTTTTGAATCCAACGCGCTCGCGCTCCAGATTCATGGCGGCTACGGCTACTCCAGCGAGTACCTGCCCGAAGCGTGGCTGCGCGACCAGAAGCTCAACACCATCCACGAGGGCACCACCGGCATCCAGGGCCTGGACCTGCTCGGCCGCAAGGCGGTGGCGGAGGGCGGCGCCGCGCTCCACGCGCTCGACCAGGAGGTGCGCGCCACCACCGGCCGCGCCCGGGCCGCGGGCGTGGACCCCACCTGGAGCGACGCGCTGGAGGACGCGCTCCAGCAGGTCAGCGCCCTCACCCTGGAGCTCGGCGCGCGGGGCATGGCGGGAGAGGTGGACGTGATGCTCCGCCACAGCACGGACTTCCTGGAGCTCTTCAGCGTGGTGGCCGTGGCGTGGCGCTGGCTCGCGCAGGCCGCCGCCGCGAAGGAGGGCCTCGCCCGCGCGCCCTCCAGCGAGGACACCGCCTTCTACGAGGGCAAGCTCGCCGCCGCGCAGTACTGGTTCGCCGTGGAGGTGCCGCGCGTGCCGCTCCTGGCCCACCTGTGCCGGACGGGCGAGGACTCGTACGCCCGCATGCACCCGGACTGGTTCTGACGGGAGGGCGGACGCCACGCCCGGCCTTCCGCCAGAATGCGCGCATGTCGGTCTCCTTCCACCTGTGCCAGCCCGGCGGGGGCGCCTCGTGCGGCGCCTGCTGCGGCCTCTACAACTTCCGCGACCACTCGCGCGAGGCGCTGACCCGGCGACTGGAGACGCAGACGGAGCGGCTCTCCCACGCGCCTCGCACCCTGGAGGCCTACGCGGAGGCCGCGCGAGAGCTGACCGCGAGCCGGGCCGCCCCCGCGCTCTTCCCCATCGTGAGGGTGTGTCCGCTGCTGGGCTTCCTGGACGCGGAGAAGCAGCGGGTGGGCTGCCTGGGCCATCCCTGGGTGACGGGCGGCGCGGACCTGCGCGACTGCGGTGTCTACCGCGCCACCACCTGCGAGACCTTCACCTGCCCGTCCTTTGGTTGGCTCACCGACGCGCAGGCGCGGCTGGTCCAGGCCGCGTGCGCGGACTGGTACCTCTACGGGCTGGTCATCACGGACGTGGAGTTCGTGCGCGGCTGCCTCAAGCTCCTCGAGTGGGAGTTGGGCGGCCCCGCCTCCCCGGAGCTCCTGAGAGAGCGCCCTGACTCGCTCGCCGCCATGCGCCGCCTCTTCGCCCTGAAGGAGACAGCCCCCGGCCGCGACGGGCAGGCCACCGTGTTCGGCCGCTTCACCCACGACACGGAAGGCGAACCCGTCCCGCGCTCGCTCGACTACGCCGCGCTGGGCACGCGCGCGGCCCCCGAGGACGACGTGGTGCTCTGTCTGGGCTACACGCCCGCCGGCGCCGCGGAGCTGATCGCCGCGCGGGCCCTGGTGCGCGACCACGTGCGCGCCGTGGCCGCCACCTTCTCCGCGTAGTCAGCCACGAGCCCCGCCTTTCCAGAAGGCAACACCCCTTCCAGACGCCGGACGCTTGCACCGGCGAGGGGCCGTCCGCAGGTTCGCCTGCGGGAGGGTGTCGGATGGGTGGACGGTGGAAGTGGATGGGGATGGTGGCGCTGTGCACGCTGGCCTCCGCGTGCCAGGGGGACAACAACGCGGACGCGGCGTCGCCGGCGATGATGCAGGCCCGGGACTCCGCGAACGGAGGACCGACGGTGCCCGTCATGCCCGCGCTCGCGCAGGGGGACAACCTCCGGCCCCAGGGCGGTGCGCCGCCGGACGCGAACGCCCAGGTGCCCCCGAACACGGCCCCCCCTCCCGGAGCGACACGCCCGCCAGCTCCCCGGGCGGCTGAGCCCACGCGCGGCACGACCGCGCAGGCGCCCGCGAACGCCCCCACGCGACAAGACCTCACCGCCCCGGGCAACGCGCCGCGGGCCCCGGACGCTCGACAGCCCGGGACGCAGGCCCCCTCCGAGGGCCGGGTGATGATTGGCGCCCAGGCCGTGCAGGCCCGCGACGACGAGGCCTGGTACGAGGGCGCGGCCAAGGCGGCGCAGGCGGCGGTGACGGACACGTCCGCGAACCGGCCACTGGAGCAGGTCATCATCGCGTCCAGCGCGGTGAGCGGCCGGGTGACCCACGTGGGCCGCGACAGCCTGCACGTGCGCGACGGCGATGGCACCGTGTACGAGCTCCAGCTCGACCCGCGCAGCCGGGGCCTCCACCAGGGCCAGCGCGTGTCCCTCCAGGAGCTCCAGGAGGGCACCCCGGTGCGCGCGCAGTTCGTCCTCATGGGCGGTCGCACCGTCGCGCGCGACGTGCAGGTGCGGCGCTAGCATCCCGGCGGCTTCGATGCCTGAAACGACGACACCCGGGAAGCCATGGAGGCTCCCCGGGTGCCTGTCTTCGTCCCGCGCTCCCCTCTCACGAGGGGAGCGGGGCGTGAAGCGGGTGTGGCTAGTAGATGGCCTTGAGCGTCACGCCCGAGTACGCCGAGTAGCCATTCAGCTTCACGTAGTACTTGCCCGCGGTCGTCTTGGTGAGCGTGCACGTCTCCGAGTTGCCAGCCGAGTACGGACGGCAGTCGTACGTGGAGGTCGTCGGCGAGGAGCCGAAGCGCACGTACAGGTCCGCGTCACCCGTGCCGCCAGAGATGGAGATGGAGACCGTCTTGTTCGCCGGCACATCCAGCGTGACCCACTCCGTGTTGAAGGAGCCCGAAGCGCCGGAGATGCCCGTCACCGGCACGTTGCTCTGGAGCACGTTGCCGCCGCCGCCGCCCGGAGCCGTGAAGCTGCCCTTCAGCGTCACGCCGGAGTAGGCGGCGTAGGCGTTGAGCATCACGTAGTAGGTGCCCGCCTGGATGTTGGTGATGGTGCACGTCTCCCCGTTGCCACTGACGTACGGACGGCAGTCGTAGGTGGACGCGTCCGGCGCGGCGCCGAAGCGCACGTACAGGTCGGCGTCACCCGTGCCACCGGAGATGGTGAACGTCAGCGCCGTGGCGCCCGCGGGAACGGCCAGCGAGTAGTACTTCTTGTTGCCCGCGCTGTCGCTCAGGCCCGTCACCGCCGTGCCGTTGGTCAGCGGGATGGAGGTCGGGGGCGGAACCGTCACGCCCACGCCCACCGCTTCCCACGCCGCCTTCACCGCGTCCTGCGTGGCCTGGTCGTAGCCCAGGTCCGCCGCCGCCTGGATGGTCCAGGCCTTGGCCTGCACGTACGTCGTGCTCGCCGTGTAGAGGTCGGTGTTGGCCTTGTACCAGATGCGGCCGGCCTTCTCGACGCCGATGGCCGGCACCTCGATGGTGGAGCGGCCGCGCGGGTGCTTGCCACCCTTGGAGAGCAGCGCGAACGCCAGGTTCGGGATGCCGGAGGTGTAGTGCACGTCCTGGCCGTTGTAGTTCGGCGCCCAGTCCAGCGACACGCCGTCCTTCGCCGGGTCATCCATGTAGCGCAGGGCGTCGTTCGGGATGTTCGGCGTCCAGACGTCCTCGCCCACCATCCAGACGTCCGCGGCGATGCTCCAGTCCTTGGACCAGCTCTCGCAGATGGCGCCGAACGTGTCGGACATCGCCTCGTTGAGGCCGCCGGACTGGCCGGAGTACGTCAGGTTGGACTCGTTCTCCGTCACCGCGTGGGTCAGCTCGTGGACGGTGACGTCCGCGTCCTTGCCCAGCTCGATGGAGTTCACGCCGTCGCCGTCGCCGTACACCATCTGGGTGCCGTCCCAGTAGGCGTTCACGTAGTTCTTGCTGTAGTGAACCGTGCTGATGAGCGTCTGGCCCGCGTTGTTGAGCGAGTCGCGGTTGAAGAGCGTCTTGTAGCAGTTGTAGGTGTAGCCCAGCATGTCGTAGTTCATGTCGACATGCGAGTCACCGATGGCCGCCTGGCCCTCGCTGCGCTTGAGCGTGCCCGGCGTGCTGGTGCCGTTGTTCGCGCTGTAGAGCTTGCGGTTGAGCGCGGAGTGGATCTGCGGAGCGCGCAGCACGATGGAGCCGTCCACCGCGCTCACGTACACGAGGTCACGCACCGGCATCAGGTTGCTCTCACCCGTGACCGTCACCTCGTACGCCAGACGCAGCGCGCCGTCCTCGGTGCGCACGTACACCAGCCGGGGCGCGCCCTCGGCCCCCAGGCCCGTGCCCACCGTCGCGCCCACCGCCGCCGCCTGCGCGGACTGGGCCGCGATGCGCGGCAGCGCGGAGACGGTCAGGCCGTCGCGCGCGGAGCCGTTGGCCCGGAACACCGTGCCGTCCGGCCGCACGTGCACGACCAGCTCGCCGCCAATCACCTGCAGGCCGTTCTTCGTCTGCGTGAAGCGCAGGTGCTGGTTGCCCTGCTCGTCGGTGTGCGCCTTGCGCAGCACCATGTCCTCCGCGTTCAGGCGGAAGGCCGGCGCCACGCCCGCGAGCGCATTCCGCCCGCCAGCCAGCGTGTTGACCTTCAGATCCATCCGGCCCAGCTCGCCACGGATGCTGTCGGGGATGCCGTCCGCGTGCACACCCAACACCTGGGCACCGCCGAGCGCGTTCAACGTGCTCTGGATGTCCTCGCCCGACTTCTCCTGCTCAGGCGCCTGCGTCTCGTCTCCCGTGGACCCCTGCGTACCGCACGCCGAAAGAGCCACGCCGAGCCATGCCGCGCCAATCGTCTTCAACAGTCGATGAGCCAACGCGATACCTCCATCAAGAAACAACGGGTGATACGTGACACACTTGAATTCATCAGGGCAACTACTTTTTGGGGAAAGTACGTTTTGCAGCTTTGTACAATCCCCCTGAACAAGCTCGCCTGCCATGGAATTCTCGCTAGGCGAAATTATCAACAATTCGGCTTATTCAGGTGCCTGCGGAGGAAACGGGAGTGGGCGCGGGATGTCTCAAAAAAATGTTTTCACCGGATGGAGCGCCGCATGCACCCGCAGGCTGACCTGAGGCGAAACGTCGGCCACCGGAGGATGTGGTGCCTGGGGCTGTTGCTGGCTGTCACGGCCTGTGCGTCGCGGGCGCCGGTGGCGGTGGCGGAGGTGCCGGCGCCGCCCACGTTGACGGTGGCGCAGGTGGCGCGGCTGCTGCCCCCGAAGGTGAAGGGCGCGGAGCGCGAGGGCTGGGCACGCGACGTGCTGGCGGCGCTGGACGCGGAGGCGATTCCGGCGTCCGGGCCCGTGGTGTGTCAGGTGCTGGCCATCATCGAACAGGAGTCGGGCTTCCAGGCGGACCCGGCGGTGCCGGGGCTCGCGAAGCTGGTGCGTCAGAAGCTGGACGGGACGGCGGGACGGTTGGGCCCCTTGGGGCGGCGGCTGCTGGACGAGGTGCTGTCGTCGAAGGCGAAGGGAGCGAAGCGCACCTTCGGGGCGCGGCTGGACGCGCTGCGCACCGAGCGGGACCTGGACCGGCTCTTCCGGGACATGCTGGCGTACTATGAGGAGGAGTACCCTGCGGCGTACGCGGCCGCGGACCTGGCCAGCTCCCTGTTCGGTCCATCGTCGTTCGCGGGACAGAACCCCGTCACCACCGCCGGCTCCATGCAGGTCAGCGTGCGGTACGCGCAAGAGAAGGCGGGCCCGGACGCGGACCCGGTGCAGGTGCGCGAGTCGCTCTACACGCGCGCGGGAGGCGTCCGGTACGGCACGTCACGGCTGCTGGGCTTCGAGGCCGCGTACGACGAACCGCTCTACCGGTTCGCGGACTACAACGGCGGTGTCTACAGCTCGCGCAACGCCGCCCTGCAAGCCCAGGTCAGCCAGCTCACCGGGGTCACCCTCGCGACGGATGGGGACTTGCAACTGTATGACAGGAATGGGCAGCCACGAAGCGAGGACAGTCAAAGCCTCAAGGCGCTGCTGCTCTTCCGCCAGCGCTACGCGCCGGACCTGAGCGAGCGGCGGGTGCGCCGGGACGTGGAGCAGGAGAAGACGGCGGACTTCGAGAAGACCGACACGTACCTCGCGGTGAAGCGCGCGTACGCGAAGCAGACGGGCGAGGCGCCCGCCTACGCCCAGCTCCCGCAGGTGCTGCTCAAGAGCGTGAAGCTGAGCGGCGAGCGCACCACCGCGTGGTTCGCGAAGTCGGTGGACGCGCGCTATCAGCAGTGCCTCGCCCGCCACCGCCAGGGCGCGCGGTAGCGGGCGGGCTCCCGCCGGGACTACGGCGTGGTGAAGGCAGCGCTGTACGTGTCCGCGCTGACGTTGGGCAGCAGCTCCGCGGTGATGTACGGGGCCCGCCAGGGCTCGTAGTTCGGAGAGCCATCCGCCGTCACCCGCGCGTAGTAGACGGTGCCCGGCAGCAGCAGGTTGGGCGGCAGCCGGACCTGCGTCCTGTCCCCAGGCACGTAGAAGCGCAGCGTCGGGTTCGCGTCGAAGGTGCCGACCAACTGGATGACGGACAGGACGTAGGCCTTGGGCGTCCCCTGGACCGGAGGCCGCCAGCTGAACACCGGCTGCGTGGTGCCCACCACGCGCGACGCGTAGGCATCCACCCCGTCGATGCGCAGCTCGCGGGGCGGCGAGATGGACGGTTGGAGGGGACCCGCGATGAGGTGGTCCAACCGGTCGATGACGTAGATGCCGCCGCTGGGGTAGTGGTTCCGGGTCCCCACGACGACCGGCGTCGCGGAGCGGAACGAATAGCCGACCGTGCCCACCACGCCCGAACTGGAGGGATAGGGATTGCCGTAGGCGAGCCGGCGCGCGATGACGCCGTCCTCACCGCGCGGCAGCGTCAGGGTGAGCAGCTCGCCTTGGTAGCCCACCCAGCCGTCCTGGTAGCCGAACGGCGCGGGCGACAGCGACAGCGAAGGCGTGCTGAGCGTCCCGGTGGGGTTCGCGTCCGTGCGCCAGCGGGTGAACTCCGACAGGCGCCACTCCATGGAGAACGGCTGCTGCGCGACGGGCTGCAAGGCGCCCGACAACGGCAGGGACGTGGTGCCGTCCGGCGTGAAGGAGAAGGCCGGCGGGTGCAGGCTGCTCACCACGGTGGAGTAGACCAGGGGCCCGCCGCTCGGGAGGGTGCCGGCCCCCACCGAATTGAGCTGGTTCACGTAGAGGCGGTCGCCCTTCGTGGCATCCAGCGCGGGCAGCCCGCGGCCGGAGCCGCTGTAGACCCAGGCCACCGGATCCTCGAGCGTCGTGGCCCCGGCCGTCGGGTACTCATTGGGGGAGAGCGGCGCGTACAGGTCCACGTCCGCGCTGGTGGCCTGGAGCGAGCTGCCCGGGTCGTAGGTGGACGTCCAGTCCTGCCAGGGCTCCAGGTGGGTGAAGGACAGGGACGCGGTCGACTCCATGATGGACGTGTAGACGGCGTCCGGACGGCCGATGCGGTTCAGCCCCAGGTCGAAGTGGCGCGCGCGCGTCAGGAAGTAGAGCCGGTTCGCGCGCAGGAAGTACTCGCCGTCCGGCACGTTGTCGAAGCGCATGCCCCCTGCCACCGGAGTACCCGTGCGCCGGTCGAAGTCGATGCCGTGGGGGATGAGGATCTCCAGGTCGCGGCCAGCCAGGCTCTCCGGGACCACCGTCACCCCAGCGCTGGAGTGGTAGCGGCTGTCAGCCGTCACCAGCACGGAGGTGTCGGGCGTGCCCGCGTCCCCCGCACCAGTGCCCGCGTCGGGTTCACCACAGCCGGGCAGGACGTCGTCCTGGGAGATGACCGCGGTCCCCTCCCGCGGCGTCAGCACCGGCAGCCCCGGGGGACTCCTCTCTTCGGAGGAGGGCGCTGCTTCCCCGCAGCCCAACCAGGCCGCGCAGGCGGGGACGAGCAACAACGACAAACGATGCATGGACATGATGGGCCCAGAGGACAAACACTGAATGACTGTCCGGTCCCGGCCCCGACCTGACACCCCTTCTATACTCGAAGGGGGTCAATTCATGTCTATATAGACTTCACTGTGAAGTCTATGTAGGCGGGTTTCAATCGCTATGCCTACCTCCGTCTGGCTTCACCGGGCGGGCGGCGGCGCGAATTGCTTGTCGGAGATTCTCATCTCCGTGACGGGGCCGTACTTACGGGCCACGTCGCGCAGGGCGTCCGCCTTGCCCAGGAGGACGAGGGTCAGGTCCTCGTTGGCGGGCAGGACGCGCTGGTTCACGGCGCGGACGCTGTCGCGGGTGGTGGCGGCCACGGCGCTCGCGAAGCCGTTCACGTCCTGCGCGTCCAGGCCGTAGAAGGCCAGCTCCGACAGCTTCATGGCCAGCTGCTCGCCCGTCTCCAGCGTGGGGGGAAACTGTCCCTGCACGTAGGCCTGGGCGGAGGTGAGCATGGCGTCATCCACGCCGTCCTGGCGGTAGCGCGCGAGCACCTCCAGCGCCAGGTCGATGGCGCGGCCCGTGGTGGCCGTCTGGGTATAGGACGTGAGGGTGACCGGGCCCGCCTGGAGGCCGGGGGCCAGGCTGGAGCGGGCGCCGTAGGTGAGGCCGGTCTTCACGCGCAGCTCGGTGTTGAGCAGCGAGGTGAAGCGCCCCCCCAGCACGGTGTTGGACAGCTCCGCCACGACGCGGTCCGGGTCGGTGCGGCGGATGCCGGTGTTGCCGATGGCGAAGTAGGTCTGGGTGGCGTCGGGCTTGTCCACCAGCAGCACGCGCCGGCCCTTCGTGGGCGCGGTGGCGGGCACGGCGGAGAGCGGCTGGCCCGCGGGAGCCCAGCCTCCCAGGGCGGCCTCCAGCTTCGCGCCGAGCGCCTTCGCGTCGAAGTCACCCACCACGGAGAGGATGAGCCGGTCCGCGCCCAGGTTCGCCTTCGCCCACCCGAGCACGTCGCTCCGGCCGATGGTGGGCAGCGACGCTTCACTGCCCAGCGGCGGCCGGCCGTAGGGGTGCGCGGGGAAGTGGAAGGCGTTGAAGTACACGCCGATGAGCATGCGCGGGTCGCCATCCTTGGCGGTGGCGATCTCCGACACGCGCAGCGCGCGGGCCTTCTCCAGCTCCTGCGCGTCGAAGCGCGGACGCATGAGCAGGTCCGACAGCAGCTCCACCATCAGCGCGGAGTCGCGAGCCAGGAAGCTGCCGTTGAGGAGCAGCGCCTCGCGGTTCGGCACGATCTCCAGCTCGCCGCCCACGCCGTCCACGGCCTCGGCGAACTGCTGGGCGTTGCGGGAGCCCGCGCCCTTCTGGAGCAGCTGGGCGGTGAGCGCGGCCAGGCCCTCCTTGCCGGCGGGGTCGGTGCTCGAACCTCCGCGGAGCCACGCGGAGAAGGCCACGAGCGGCAGGTCGTGCTTCTCCACGAGCAGCAGCCGCGCCCCGTTCTTCAGCGTGACGGTGGTCGTCTCGGGCAGCGTCACGCCCTTCGTCGGGGAAGGGGCCTCGGCGGGGGCCGGAGCTGGAGCCGCGGGGATGGAGGCGGCGGGCGCGGGGGGCTCGGCGGGCGCGGATGACCGGGTGGACGCGCAGCCGGAGGCGAGCAGCAGCGCGGCGAGCGCGGTGCGAAGACGGGTGGGCGCGCGCATCGCGTGGAGTCCTTGGGAGCGGAGGCGGAAGAAGGCGCTCATCGCGAGCCCTCCTTGGAGGCCGGCGTGGAGGAGGCGGTGGTGGGGACGAGCCAGCCCACCGTGCGGTGGTCGGAGTTGAAGATGCGGGCGGCCAGCTTGTGCACGCCTTCGAGCGTGACCTTCTCGTAGCGCGAGGGCGCGTCGAGCAGCGCCTTCCAGTCCCCTCGGAAGGTGGCGGCGCTGCCCAGCTCGCGGGCGCGGCCGTCGTTCGTCTCCAGCTTGCGCCAGAAGGCGGCCAGGGCGACGTTGCGCGCCTTGCGCAGCTCCGCGTCGGTGACGCCCTCTTTCGCCACGCGGGCCAGCTCCGCGGTGAGCAGCGCTTCGGTCTTCGCCAGGTCGCCGCCGGGCGGCAGGTCCACCAGGAACCACGCGAGCGACGGATCGAAGCCGCCGGAGGTGCTGCTCCGGACGCGGATGGCCACGCGCGCCTCGTCCACCAGCTTGCGGTGCAGGCGGGACGAGTCTCCCTGGGTGAGGATGAGGCCGAGGAGCTCCAGCGCCTCCGCGTCCGGATCATTGCCGGACAGGCCGTGGTAGACGACCTGGAGCAGCGGGGACTGGGCCAGCTTCTTCACGATGACGCGCCGCTCGCCCTGCTGTTCGGGCTCCTTCGTGCGCACGGGCTCCGGCGGGGGCTGGGCGGGGATGGTGCCCAGCGTGGCCTCCACCTGCTCGAAGAGGCGGGCGGGCTCCACGTCTCCGGCGATGACCAGCGTGGCGTTGTTGGGCGCGTAGTAGGTCTTGAAGTAGCGCTGGAGGTCCTCCATGCGCCAGGACTCGATGTCGGACGGCCAGCCGATGACGGGAATCTGGTACGGGTGCGCGACGAAGGCGGTGGCCTGCACCTGCTCCATCAGCGCGCCGGTGTTGTCATTGTCCACGGAGGAGCGGCGCTCGGAGTAGACGACGCCGCGCTCGGACTCGATGACCTTGGGGTCGAACGCGAGCGACTGGAGCCGGTCCTGCTCCAGGTCCAGGATGAGGGGCAGCGCGGAGGCGGGGAACCAGTCCAGGTAGACGGTGACGTCCTCGGAGGTGAAGGCGTTGTTGGCGCCGCCGTGGGCCTCCATCACGCGGTCGAACTCACCGGGGCCGTACTTCTTCGCGCCGTTGAACATCATGTGTTCGAAGAAGTGGGACAGGCCGGTGATGCCGGGCCGCTCGTTGCGGCTGCCCACGCGGAACCAGTTGGCCAGGGCCACGTTGGGGATGTCGTGGTCCGGCCAGACGACGACGGTGAGCCCGTTCTTCAGCGTGCGGGCCTGGATGCTGGCGCCCAGCTTCGCGACGGGGGTGGAGGCCGCGGCCTCCGGGGACGGCTGGGGGGCCTGGGCCCATGACTGGGACGCACCCAGCAGGGCCACGCAGGCGAACCACGACAACGGCGGACGGAACATCCTCGCTCCTGGAGAGAGACCCAAGCGGCGCCCGGGAACGGGCGGGAGCGCACCCTATTCCAGAAACGCCGCGCGGGTGTCCTCTCCGGGGAGCGTCAGGCGCGGGTCGCCTCAAGGCCCGTGGGTCCCGTCCCCGAAGCGCAGCAACCCCAACAACTGTTCGGGCGACAGCGCGGCGGCGCCATCCGCCTCCGACAGCAGGCTGTCGGCCAGGTCCCGCTTCTCCGCGTGGAGGGCGAGGATGGCCTCCTCGATGGTGCCCTCCGCGACGAAACGCGAAACGGTGACGGGGCGCGTCTGCCCGATGCGGTGGGCGCGGTCGGAGGCCTGGTCCTCCACGGCGGGGTTCCACCACGGGTCCAGGTGCAGCACGTGGTCCGCGGCGGTGAGGTTGAGGCCGGTGCCACCCGCCTTGAGTGAGATGAGGAAGAGCGCGCCCTCCCCTCGCTGGAAGGCCTCCACGCGGGCCTGCCGCTCCACGGCGGGCGTCTGTCCATCCAGGTACTGGAACGCGATGCCCCGGGACTCCAGCGCCTCGCGCACCAGCCCCAGGTGGCGCACGAACTGGCTGAAGACGAGCGCGCGGCCGCCCTCCGCCAACAGTTCGACCACCCGCTCCAGCACGCGCTCCAGCTTGGAGGAGGAGAGGCCCGTGTCTGGATCCACCAGCCGGGGATGGCATGCGGCCAGCCGGAGCCGTGCGAGCGCCGCCAGCAGTTCGAAGCGCGGATTCTTGTCCGGCGTCCCCCTGTCCAGCCGCGCCAGCGCCGCCAGCCGGACGTCGTCGTACAAGCGCCGCTCGGCGTCGGACAGGGTGACGGGCACCACCGTCTCCATGCGCGGGGGCAGCTCGCGCGCCACCTGGGCCTTGGTGCGGCGCAGGAGGAAGGGGCGCACCAGCCGAGCCAGGGACGCGCGGGCCTCCGGGTCCCGGTCGCGCTCGATGGGAACGGCGAACCGCGCGTGGAAGGACTCACGCCCGCCCAGCAGTCCCGGGAAGAGCAGGTCGTAGAGGCTCCACAGCTCCGACAGGCGGTTCTCCACCGGCGTACCGGTCAGGGCCACGCGGGCGTCGCTCTTCACGGTGCGCAGCGCGCGAGCCCGGGCGGTGTCCGGGTTCTTCACCGCCTGAGCCTCGTCCACCACCAGCGTGGCGAAGGTCACGGAGGCCAGCTTGCGGACGTCCCTGACCAGCAATCCGTAGCTGATGATCAACACGTCCCGAGGGCCCAGCAGGGATGGCAGGGCGCCCCGGTCCGCGTCCTGCCAGATGTGCACGCGCAGCGACGGGGCGAAGCGCGCGGCCTCGCGGGCCCAGTTGCCGCGCAGGGACGTAGGCGCCACCACCAGGGCGGGCCCGTCCGCCGCGCGGGCCAGCAGCAGGGCCAGCGCCTGGAGCGTCTTGCCCAGCCCCATGTCGTCCGCCAGGCACGCGCCCGCGCCCCATGAGGCCAGCCGGGCGAGCCACACGAAGCCCTCGCGCTGGTAGTCGCGCAGCTCCGCCTTCAGGCTCCGGGGCGCGCGCACCGTGCGCGCGTGGGCTTCGTGGATGCGCCGCGCCAGCCCGCGCCAATCCGGAGGCGCGTGGACGCGCACGCCGGCCTTCTCGAGCGTGTCCAGGACGGGCGCCGCCGCGGCGCTCACCTCCAGCCCCTGCCGCCCGGCATGCGCCATGTCCGCGAGCGGCGTCAGTTGCTCGCGCAGCGCCTCCGTGAGGCGCATCCAGCGTCCCTTTCCCAGCGGGATGTAGCGCTGGCGGCGGCGCACGGCGTCCAGCAGGAGCGCCAGCCCCACGCGGGCTCCATCCAGCTCCACGCCGCCCCTGGCGCCGAACCAGTCGCGCTCCCGCCGCACCTGGACCCGGAGGTTCGCGGTCTCCGGGCGCGTCACCGTCCACGCCTGCTCCGCCCACTCCACGCGCAGCTCGGGTCCCGCGAGCGGCTCCAGCGCCTCCAGCAGCGGGAGCGCGGCCTCCGCGGTGTCGCGAGTGAAGCGGTAGGCCCCTGGAGGCAATGACAGACGCTCGAGGAGCGCGTCCGCCCGGGCGCGCTCGGCGTCCAGGTCCCGTCGGACCATGACCCGCTCCCGGCCTCGCAGGCCACGCACCACGGGGGCCCCCTCGCCCACGGGCTGTGGACCGGCCTCCGGCAGCGGCCTCACGAGCAGCGAACCTTCCAGGGACGCGTCCCCCACCTCGCGCAGGCGCACCAGCAGGCCCGGCCAGGCCTCCACGGGGCGGGCCTCCAGGGCCGGTGGCAGCGCTACCGGGAAGGCCGCCTCCAGCGCGGAGAGGTGTCCCAGCAGCGCGTCGCGCTGGGAAGCGGCCACGTAGGTGCCGTGGAGCTTCAGCGACTTGAGCAGTGAGACGGCGTCCGGAGGAACGGACACCAGGGTGACGCTGGGAACACCGGGCTCCACGAGCAGCCAGGGTTGGGAGGCCCGAGGGCCCGCGGGCGGCGGTGTCAGGTCTTCCGCGGCCACGGGGCGTCCATCCACCGCCGGCCGCAGGCGCAGGGCCTGTCCGTCCGGCTCCAGCGCGAAGCCCAGGGGCGACTCCCGCACCCGCGCGGGCACGTCCGGGACGCTGGAGAGACGAAGGCTGGAGCTTCGGGAGAGCGTGCGCAGGGCCTGGAGGAGCAGGGCATAGGACGCGCTCGTCCCCTCGGCATCGCTCCCGAAGTGCAGAGAGCCCTGCCCCACCATGCCCTCCGCCTCGATGAGGGAGAAAGCCTGCCGCTCGTCCAATCCCTGGAGGGCCCGGAGCGCCTTGTCACGGTCGTACCAGGTGACGGCGCGACCTGGAGTCCACCCGCCCTTCTTCGCGGGCAGGTGCAGGTAGGCCTGGAGCCGCCAGCCACGCGGAGGTCCTGGCTCCAGCCTGAAAGTGACGAAGTCCTCCGTGCCAGCGGCCTCGCGAAGCGCGCGCCCCTGGAGGGACGTCTCCAGCGACGTCAGCAACTCGCGGCCCGGTGCTTCGAAGAGCAACTCCGACAGCTTCGTGGCGCGTGGGGTCTGCCGGAGTGACACCAGCAACTCCAGCACCGAGTCCACGGCGCTCAGGGCGTGGACACAGGAAGCCTCGTGGGCCTTGGGCGAGCATGGACAGGCCAGGCAGGCCCGCCCCTCCAGCAGGGCGCGAGGGTCGAGCACCACCTGCCCCCGCTCCTCTGAAGGGTCCCCCTGACGAGAAGAAGGGCTCCACGCCGCGAGCTCCGGCTCCCGCGCGAAAAGCCGCAAGGGGCTTTCCCCCAAGGTGGCGACAGGGGCAGGTGCCAGCAGCCGGGGCAGGGCTTGGGTCCGGAGGCGCGCGCGCAGGCGCAGGAGCGCCGCCTGCACGGGGGCGAGGCGTGCATCCGTGGGTGGGGACAGGGGCTTCGCGGCGGCTTCGAGCGCCAGCCCCCGTGAGACCCGCCCCGCCTCGTCGCGCACCCACCGCCATGCCGCTTCCGCGAGGGCCTCCTTTTCGGAGACCTTCAGGCTCCGCAGCTTCGAGCCGCCCTCCAGCGCGTCCACCACCGTGGCCTTGCGCAGGGCGTGGAGTCGATGGCGCGAGAGGAAGTCAGGTAACAGGGGCCCGAGCACTGCCACGGGCACGCTCCTCGCGCGGCCCACGTGGTGCTCCACGAGCCAGTCGTGAAGGGCTTCCGGCGTGGAGGGCCGTACGCGGACATCCGCCATTCGCGAGGAGGCGTGTGACGGCTGGCCCTGAAGTTGTGGGGCAACGGACTGGAGCCATGCGAGCCCGACCGCGACCGAATGCGCGCAGACGCCTTCGTCCCAGTACGCTTCGCATCCACAGTCCAGCAGCAACCCATCGGAATCGGGATCCACGCGGATGCCCGCGTCGAAGGAGCGCCGGCGTCCTTCGGACACGGTGCCCCGGATGGCATCCTCCGAGGGCGGCTGCAGTTTCACCGCATCCTGCGAGAGCCACGCCTGGGCCCGGTCGAACAAGGGCTCGCCCGCGAGGTCCCGGAGCGCCGCCAGCGTCAGCCTTGGGTGAAGTGGGGAGCGAGGACGCATGAACTCTGGAGACTACCCATCAGGTGGTCTTCCAACGAGCGTTGCGTCCAGGCCGCCCCGCCACCGCCCGCACGCTCGCGAGGGCACGGAGGGACCCGGCGTGCCCCCCTCCGTGGCCATCCTGCTGACGGCGCTAGGCCGTGTCTGATGGATGCAGGTGGCGCAGGTAGGAGAAGATGAGCGCCACCTGCACCAGGGCCAGGTAGTTGA